>CAZDYX010000240.1:3171-5963 GCA_964509775.1 uncultured Desulfobulbia bacterium
TTCATGAGGTTTTTAAACCAGCTTACTCATTTTCTTGCCCTGCTGCTCTGGTTCGCGGCCCTGCTCTCTTTCCTGTCCGAATACCTGCACCCCGGCGAAGGGATGCTCTCGTTGGGCATCGCCATAACCGCCGTGATCTTTATCAACGCCGTATTCACCTTTATCCAGGAGTTTCGCGCTGAAAAGGCCCTGGAGGCGATGAAAAAGCTCCTGCCGTTTAATGTCAAGGTGCTGCGGGACAAAAAACAAATGGACGTCGCGGCCGGAGAGATCGTGCCGGGCGACGTCGTCACGCTTTCGGAAGGGGACAAGGTCCCGGCCGACCTGCGGCTGATAGAGGAAAGCGACATCCGCGTGAACAACTCCTCCCTGACCGGCGAGTCGGAGTCGGTGCCCAGGACAACCGCTCCCTGCGACGGCGAGATCATTTCCAGCCCGAACATCGTCTTTGCGGGAACATCCGTTGTCAGCGGTTCAGGAAAGGGGATCGTCTTTTCAACCGGGATGCGCACGGAGTTCGGCCGAATAGCGCAGCTCACCGGAACCGTGACCCCGGATTTGAGCCCCCTCCAGAAAGAGATCGTAAAGATTACCCGGGTGGTTACCGCCATCGCCGGGGTTACGGGCCTGTTTTTTTTTGCGATCGGTTTTCTGATCGGCAGGACCTTCTGGGACAACTTCCTCTTCGCCATCGGCATAATACTCGCCAACGTGCCGGAGGGGCTCTTGCCCACGGTTACCTTGTCCCTCGCCATGGGAAGCCAGCGAATGGTGAAAAGAAATGCCCTGATCAAGACCCTTACCTCGGTCGAGACCCTGGGGTCGGTGACGGTGATCTGTACGGACAAGACCGGCACCCTGACCCAGAACCGGATGACCGTGAAAAAGGCCGTGAACATCAGCGGCGAGGCGACTTCCAAGGACCAGCCGTTTTCTCCCCTGGCAATCGCCTATCTATGCAACAACACCTTGGAAATGGACGGCAAACTTAAGGGCGAACCCACCGAGGCAGCACTTTACCAAGCCGCAGTCGAGGCCGGGGGCCATATCGAAAACACCCGGATAAGGGAGTTTCCCTTCGACTCCGACCGGAAGCGCATGAGCACCCTGCACCGGATCAAGGATAAGACCTATGTGATGACCAAGGGCGCGCCGGAGAGCCTGCTGGCGACGTGTAACCGCTATCTTGGCAAAGACGGGGTTCGGCCCTTGGACGACAAGATTAAGGAGCAGGCCGAAGCCCTCTATCGTTTGCTGATGGACGAGGGACTGCGGGTCCTTGCCTTTGGTTTTCGGGAAATCAAGGAGGACGAACAAATCGAATCAAAGGAAGACGCGGAGCAGGGCATCGTCCTTACGGGCATGATCGGGCTCGCGGACCCGCCCCGGCCCGAGGTGGCGGAGGCGATAAAAAGATGCCGGGAGGCCGGTATCAGGATCATCATGATCACCGGCGACGGCTCGCGGACTGCGGTGGCGATAGCAAGAGAGATCGGTCTGGTCCGGGCCGAGCCTACAGTGGTCGAGGGGACCGAATTTCTAAGGATGACTGATGCGGAGCTGCTTAACGTACTCTCCGGGGAAGAGGTGATCTTCTCCCGCATGACGCCGAAGCATAAGCTTAGGGTGGTAAACGTGCTCAAGGAAAAAGGGGAGCGGGTCGCCGTTACCGGCGATGGGGTAAACGACGCCCCGGCCTTGAAGCGCGCGGATATCGGTATCGCCATGGGGATCACCGGCACTGATGTCGCCAAGGAGGCGGCGGACATGGTCCTTTTGGACGATAACTTCGCTACCATCGTAAACGCCGTGGAAGAGGGCCGGGCGATCTTCGAGAATATCCGGAAGTTCATCACCTATATATTCGCCCACCTGACCCCCGAGGCCATCCCGTATATCCTCTTTATTCTCTTTAGAATCCCCCTGCCCCTCACGGTGATGCAGATCCTCGCCATCGATCTCGGGACCGAGACCATTCCGGCCCTGGCCCTAGGTGTTGAGAAACCCGAGGCCGCGATCATGAAACAGCCGCCGCGGCCCCTGGGAAAAGGGCTTATCGACCGGTCGCTCCTCTTTCGGGGATACATATTCCTCGGCCTGATCGGTAGCATCGGGGTGCTGGCCGCGTATTTCCACGTCCTCTATTGGGGCGGCTGGCGCTGGGGCGTAGAGCTACCGATGGACAGCCCGCTCGTCCGGCAGGCCTCGACCGCGACCTTCCTTGGCATCGTCGTCATGCAGATCGGCAACGTGTTCGCCTGCCGGACCCGAACGGAATCGGTCTTCAAGTCGGGAATGTTCAGTAACCGGCTGATCCTCTGGGGTATACTCGCCGAACTGCTCCTCTGCCTAGGGATTATCTACACCCCCTGGGGGAACCGGATTTTTTCCACGGCCCCGGTGGGCGCGGATGTCTGGCTCCTGCTGCTGCCGTTCACCATCATACTATTTGCGGCAGAGGAACTGAGAAAGTATTTCCGTCGGAAACGCCCGGGAAATGGGGATGGGGGCGGAAATGGTCAACGCTAAGATAGGGGTTTACGAAGTTGCATACACAATTCTTGACTCAAGGAAGGAAACATCGCGCCCCAAAATTGATTTACTCGCATCCAACAGGCAGAGTTTTCAATCCAACTTCCCTGCATTCGCAATAAATATGATCCAGAGAGAAATTCCACATTAAGACCAACACGTTCAGCTATATGCCGAATTCTCGCAGGCCAGAATGCATGTGGGCAATGGGGGACGCTATTGACTAACGTGACAAAGTCTGTTATGTTTTGGCATCACAT
>CAZDYX010000241.1:0-4084 GCA_964509775.1 uncultured Desulfobulbia bacterium
GCCCAGTTTCTTATCATGCAAGTTGGTGGCCGGGTGGAACGGGCTGAGAAACGAGAATTCGGTAAGGCCGATCTGGAGGTGACAGAGACCACCGGACTCTTTGCCGGGCTTGAAAAAGGGAAGGCAAGATATCAGGTGTGGATGAGTCACGGTGATCTTATCAGTGAACTGCCAGAAACCTTTATCACCTCAGGAAGCAGCGGTCACTCCCCATATGCCGCCTTCCGGCATCAGGAACGGCCATGGTTCGGAGTGCAGTTTCATCCCGAGGTGGCCCACACCCTTATTGGCACCGATGTCTTGCGCAATTTTATTTTCGGTATTTGTCAATGCCGGCCCCAGTGGACCATGCAATCCTTTGTGGAAACCACCGTGCAAAAGATTCAACATGAGGTGCGGGACGGCCGGATAATTTGCGCACTCAGCGGCGGGGTGGATTCGGCGGTTACCGCAGCGCTCATCCACCGGGCTGTTGGGAACCGGCTCTTCTGTATCTTTGTCAACAATGGCGTGTTGCGAACCAATGAGGCCGAGAGTGTACTCAGTTTTTTTCAGGAAAAGACCAGGCTCAACATCCTTTATAAGGATGCCAGCCAGGCGTTTTTACAGGAATTACGAGGTGTGATTGACCCGGAAGAAAAACGCAAGTGTATTGGTCATGGTTTTATTAGGATATTCGAAGAAGAGGCAAAAAAGCTCGGCGATATTCAATTTCTTGCCCAGGGGACCTTATATCCGGATGTGATCGAGAGCGTCTCCCAACGGGGGCCTTCGGCGGTTATTAAGTCCCACCATAATGTCGGCGGGTTGCCTCAACGTATGCATCTCTCCCTCATCGAGCCCTTGCGGGAACTCTTTAAGGACGAGGTCCGTGAATTGGGGCTCGAACTCGGTCTTCCGGAAGAGGTTGTCTTTCGTCAGCCTTTCCCTGGGCCCGGTCTTGCGATCAGGATTCTTGGAGAGGTGACAGAGGAACGTCTGAACTTGTTGCGACAGGCCGATGTTGTCGTTCTTGAGGAGATGAAACGACATGGTTGGTATCGCAAGGTATGGCAATCCTTTGCGGTCCTGTTGCCCATTCAGACCGTGGGGGTGATGGGTGATGAGCGAACCTATGAGAGTGTCATAGCCTTGCGGGTAGTGGACAGCCTCGATGCCATGACCGCTGACTGGACAAGGTTGCCCTATGACCTCTTAAGTCTGATTTCGAACCGGATTATAAATGAGGTTATAGGGGTGAACCGGGTAGTGTTTGATATCTCTTCCAAGCCACCCAGCACCATTGAGTGGGAATGATTTACCACCGAAAGACTCAGAATAAATCAAGGAGCGAAGGGAGCATGGCCGTGATGGATAACCCTGAGAAGATGAAAAGGTTGTTAGAGGGTTTTTTTGCTATCGCCCGCATTCTCAATAACCGGAGGCTCAGCCCGAATCAGCAGATGGAGAATTTGCTCGCGACAATCCTTAAGTATCTTGAGGTTGAGCATGGTTCGATTATGCTCCTGGAAAAAAAGAGTTTTTTGGTGGTCAGGAGCGCCACTCGTCACGATCTTCTCGGGAAAAGGCAAAATATAGAGGATAATTCCGTGGCGGCCTGGGTGGCAAGACACCGTACCCCCTTGTTTATTCCTGATATCTCCAAGGATGAACGTTTCGAGGCCCGGTGCGATATCTACAAAAAAAACTCCATCCTTTCAGTCCCCTTAATGAATGAAGACCTGCTCGTGGGCGTGATAAATGTCACTGACCGCACCGGCACCAGAGACCTCTTGAAAGAGGACATCTCCTTTCTTTTAGACTTTAGCAGTCTGATTATCTCTGCCGTGGAACAGCAACGGCTTGCTAAAACGATAAAGCGGAAAAAGGATATCTTAAAGAAAAGAAATCAGGAGTTGCGGCGGGAAGAGAAGATTCGGGCCGAGTTGTCAAAAATGCTTATCCATGACTTAAAAGGCCCCCTCTCTGAGGTGGTGGCCAATTTAGACATCCTCTCCTATATGGTTTCAGAGGAGCAGCGGGAGTTTCTGGAGGCGGCCCAAGTCGCATGCGAACGTGCCGTGCGCATGGCGTCCAACCTCGTTGATGTTGGCAAGATGGAAGATGATAAGATGAAGCTTCTGCTGGAGGACGTAGATCCCAAAAATTTACTCGAAGAATCCGTGAATGCAGTAAAAGGCATTACCCGGATAAGAAACGTGGAACTGGACATGACCGTGCCTGTGGAGGAGCTTCCAACCATAAGACTTGACAGGGTAATGATGTTGAGGGTATTGCAGAATCTTATTACTAATGCCTTGGGCCACTCACCCTTTGGCACCCGGATCGAAGTGGGATGTGAGAAAAAGGATGACAAGCACCTGCTGATATATGTTCAGGACCAGGGCCCAGGCATTTTGCCGGAAGATCAAAGGCTTCTTTTTGAAAAATATGCCCGCCTGACAAGTCGGCATGATTCCTTGGTTGGAACCGGACTTGGCCTTTATTTTTCAAGGCTGGCGGTGGAAGCCCACGGCGGAAAGATCAAGGTTGAGAGCACCCCAGGTCAGGGCAGCCGTTTTTATTTATTATTGCCGATTATTTCAGGATGACAGCCCCATGAAATTACCCAAAGAAATGATATTTCTCATCGTTGACGACATGGACAACATGCGCCGCTCTATCCGGGCCATGCTGAAACTCATTGGCTATGGGAAGGATTACTTGGAGGCGGCAAACGGTATCGAGGCCCTTCAGATCCTTACCAAGGGCGATATTCCCATCGATTTCATTATTTCTGATATCAACATGCCCAAGATGTCGGGAATCCAGTTGCTTGACCGGGTGCGGGAGAATAAGACCACCAGGGATCTACCTTTCTTGATTATCACGGCAGAGGCTAATCAGGAGGTGGTGGCCGAGGTGGCCGAACGGGAGGTGGACGGCTATGTCACCAAGCCCTTTGTGACCGCCACCCTGGAACAGAAGATACGGGAACTCCTTGAGAAGCAAAAAAATCCGCTGCCTTATTCCTTGCATATTCGAAAGGCTCGAGATTTTGAGGAACAGGGAGATATCGGTAATGCCATTGTGGAGATGCAGGCCGCAGCATCCTTAAACGATCGTTCATCCAGACCGCTGCGGGAACTCGGTCGCTTATATCTCAAACAGGGCGATATAGAAAATTCGTTCAAATGTTTTAAAAGGGCAACAGAGATCAACCGTCTGGATGTAACGGCTTATCATTATCTGGGGCAGCTTTTTTACCGGTTGGGCGATATTGACCGGGCAACCCAGAACTTTGCACGCGCTATGGAAATCAGCCCTCGACATACGGACCGGGCCATTGACTTTGGAAAACTTCTACTCAAGCAAAAAAATTTTATTCATGCCGAGAAGGTCTTTCGGCTCGTGTTGCGCACCAAGGGGGATGATCTGGATGCCAAGGAGGATATTGCTGTGGCCGCGAGCATCCATGGCCTCAATGAATTTGCGGTGCGGCTTTTTAAGGAAATTCTGCGAGCCGATCCCGGGCGGATCCATCTCTTAAAGAGATTCGGGATGGCTCTTTACGAGACCGGAGAAACCAATACCGCTATCCAGATGTTGGAGAAAGCGGCAGTCCAAGGAAGCGATGATATGGAGTTGCTTATTTCCCTGGCCAAGATCTATTTAAAGCTGAACCGACCTGTCCGGGCCGATAAATGGGCAACCCTAGCGGTGCGACTTGATCCGGAGAATAATGAGGCCAAGGAGATTCTTGACAAGTGTATCTGATTGATATCTTAACGGTACAGACAGATGGCAAAAAATGATTCCATCCTGGCCGCAATTTATGCGCCGAGTTTTCGAGGGCATCAATTCTTGGAGGATAACTGGCCAGGGTTTCAGCAAACATTACGCCGACTTCTACAACAAGAGGCAGCCGAAGACCAGGAAAGCAACGATGAGTTGCAGCTTTTTCTGTTCCACCATCCCGTCACTGCATTAGCCGCTATCAACGCTTGCATTAACAAGGCCAAAGACGCATATAACTGGCGGGATGTGAGCGGCCCCTTGCCTCTTCACAGCATTATTCATTCTGAAAAAAAGGGAGAAACTCAGC
>CAZDYX010000241.1:4094-5963 GCA_964509775.1 uncultured Desulfobulbia bacterium
CAGCCGTCGGTCCGGGATCGTCACTCCCGTTTGTGGGAATTTGTCCAACCGGAAAAATTTTATATAACCCGGTCGCTCCGAAATCAATGGGAAATTTTTTTGTCTGGAGGGGAAGCCCTTCCCCACACCTTGCACGAAGAGGCAAACGGACTTTTCCGGCTGGAGTTTGTTGGTCCGCATCAGGCCTCCTCTCATAAACTCTTTCCCCGTGAACTGGTTTCCGGCTCCCACCTCGATGAATGTTTTTATTGCGGGATGACCTCTCATGTGCCCGCCTCCTGCCCCAGTAAATATCTGGGTGTTGAGATCGATGCTATTTCTGAGGTGGGCCATCTGAATCTGACCGATATTACTGATACCTTTAAGAAGGTCTATCATGATTCCCAAAAGGTTATTTCAGCGTTGGCCGCCGGAGTGGACCCCAGCGAAGTTCGGAAAAATCAAGATATCCTGGTCTATGTTGCGTACCTTGACGTCTTTCGCATTTTTCGACTACGGTTCCTCATGACCCTTTATTTTTTTCCGAAACGTGGTTGGTCGGCAGCGGTCAAACCAAGCCAAGGCGCGATCGAGGAACGAAGCCTTTTTGTGGGATTTGATTGTTTGCGGGTAGGCCAGTATGACAAGGCTCGTCAGATCTTAGAAAATGAGATTCTGAAAAAAAATCCCAGCAGATTTTTTGCCGCGGTGGGCCTTGGCTTTATTTCCCTGGAATTGGGCAACAAACAGGATATGCGTTATCACCTGGAAAAAGCTCAGAATTTGGCCAGCTCAGAGGTGGAGCGTATTTATATACATCTTCTTTTTTCCCGTTATCATCAACTGGAAAATGACACCCAGCAGGCCGAACAACAGGTAAGCGTCATCTTCGGTTTCAGTCGAGCCTGTATGGAGGCCCGTTACCGTAGGATCCAGCTTAAGTCTGAGGTAGGCCTAGACCACCGGGATGTGGAGGAGCTAATAAGCCTTATCAGAAATCAGAAGGAGTTTTTTACCGCCGTCCTGATGGACCCTAGTTTTGCCGGTGTTCAGGGCATGGTGGAGGAGATGCTTGTTGGTCATTTCCATACCATGACCTCCCTGGCCCGGAAGAATTTGGCTATGGCCCGGAAGGAATGTGATGAGTTGGTGGCCTGGTTTGACAAGAATGATGAACCCGTGAAGATCCTTCTGATTAACCTGGCCAATCTTGAGGAGTTGGGGAAACGGCAAGGCTATTATGACGTGGTGGAGGTGGCCGATCGCGCCAAGGGGGTGATATTTAGTTCCCAACGCCTGCGGGATGAACGGCGGGAGGATTTGGACAAGCGGCTCCAGGACAACACAAAACAGTGGCAGAAGTATAAAGATTTTTGGGATAATTATAGTTATCAGCAATTATATAAATCATATTTTACCACCATCATGGAGATTCTACAACAACTGTCAAGGGCATCCTCGTTGGTGAAGGGGGAGCAGGCCCACTTTTATCGGGAGGCTGCCGCCATCAGCGCGGAGGTGGATAGCCATTTTGCCCGTCTTGATCTTTTGATGGACAGGATGAATTGGTGGAAGATGATCGTGGACCTCTTCCAACTCTTTGGTAAGAAATTGCTGGTGGTTGAAATTGTTTGTCTGTTTGTTGGCGTAGGCGTTTGGTCTTTTTTAAGTAAAGCCATATTTTCAGGTTCGTTGGAATTCGCTGGAACGATTGCCTCTGACCCAAGCTTCCCCAAAAAGATGTTGCTTGTTGTCTGTGGTTTTCTTGCCCCATTTTTTGCTTTGGTTTGGACCGCCTGGAGCTCAAGAAGGCTTTAGGAGCCGTTAAGAAATAACTTGGCCCTTTATAACTATTTCGTTACGGCTCCTTATGCCGCTCCGGTCAATTAA
>CAZDYX010000242.1:0-873 GCA_964509775.1 uncultured Desulfobulbia bacterium
CAGCCGTCGGCGCTGTTTAGACGAAGAGCCAAATCGAAATATTACTTCGCTTTCCGAAGCTTCATATAGCCCCTCCGGCAAATAGCCGTCACCGCAAAATTTAGGAATTGTTGCATCTCCTGGTTCCATTTGTATTCCTTGAGGTTAACGAGCCTGAGCATCAGTACTTTAAGAGTTTGTCATCGTAGTCAATAGCCCACAGATTCCATACTCACGAACTCAGAGATAGAGTCGGATCTCACTCTTTCAACAGCGCCTCAACATTACCAACTAGCTTCTCGTACAGGATGCATAGCGACGACAGCAGAGACGAAACAGCAGTGTCGGCCTGCAATGTTAAGAATACACGTTCGGCAGTATCCCACGTGATGCCGTAATTTAGGAAGTTTCCTTGTGCCACAATGTCGTCCTTGGACAGTTTCCCAAAGCGCATCATGCTATATTGTAAGTGAATAGTCCAAGCTTGTCGAAACTTAGGCGCTGAAAGCGTTCCAATCTTTGTTATCAATTCCTGCTCAGCGCAAGTCATTTCTTTTCGGAACGTGTAATATGACGTCAGGTGCTCGTGAAGAGCGCCGCCGATTCCAGGGACCTCCATTACGACGTGCTCGTTGTACTGCATTAGGAGATCAAACAACCGGCGCGGTAGCTGATTGACTAGCATACCTTCCAACATGCTCACGGGAGTTGTGTTATCTGGAAACGCGTCCGGAAAGCGGAGCAGCTTTTGGATCTCCGACCGGAGGCGAGACGCAACTGCATCATCGATTCCAAGATACCTTCGTCGCAATTCAGTGAGGCTACTGTCGAATAGGCTACGTAGCCGCTCCAGATCATACACATCAACCACGTAACCCTTATCGAGTGCGTCCT
>CAZDYX010000242.1:883-5945 GCA_964509775.1 uncultured Desulfobulbia bacterium
GAGCCGCATCTTAGGGGTCACGTTGACATTACAAAACAGCGCAATCTTGCCCTCGCCATCTTGTTGCTTCGCGAGGTCTTTGTTGAATTTCTCGCGAATTTTCTTGTCAAGGGTCACGAAGGCAAGACCCGCCGTTTCGCCCTCGCGAAACTTAATGTCGCGACCGCCATCGCCGCCCCCAAGTGGCGCAATGGGTTCCACGTCTGAGAATCCGAGCGAGTTGAGGACGTCAGCCGCAAGGCGTTCAAACTCGTGCTGATTATCGAAGTCTTCGAGTGCTTGTCTAGTAGCGCTGTGCATAATCAGTCTCTATGATGGTGGCCTAACGCCATGGTAAGCCGCCCGGACCGGGGCTTACCTAAAAACAACGGCCAGTAACCGGGACGGCTTGACCTTATTGTTAAACAGGACTTCTGGGTTCGCAGTATCGCCATGATAGGCGACTCGAAGACTAGAATCAAACGTGCTCGCCGGTTCGTGTCGCTTAGCCAAGGAGTCCGATATTTAGATTAATTGATGATTTAGGAATTTTTATGCAAAAACATATAAACTCAGAAGCTACAAAACGGTTAGACGATTATTTTTTTTATGTGTGATAATATAGTTTTGCTTCTTCGGCAATGGCGTCATCCAAGGTCTGGCGTATTAAAACAATCTCGTGGTCGTACATTTCCGATTCTGGATTCATCGCCACCTGTGCACCGAGATTTGCTGGAAATCCAGACTGAAAGCAATGCGTCGCCCAGCAATAATAGCGAATCAGTCCATTTACATAATTCCGTGCTGGCTCAACAAGTGATGGAAAATAGAGGTGAGCGAGCATTGCAACCTGACGAGCTTGTGGTGGTGGATGCGTTAAAGAAACATCTTCAATGGTATGGCATTTTGACAGGATGGGGAACCATGCCAGAGTTTCGGACACCGAGTCAGACAACTTTTCAAGACGATCGCGCTGGCGCACGTCACGATGATTCCGTCTGTCTAGAAGCCCAGACAACAACCCAAGCGCCTGACTTACCACAATACCGGTAAGCGTTAAGCTTCCACCGATTAGTAATGATGTTATGTTTGTTGGTTCAGCCATATCGTGTAAAATCTCCTCATGTCAGCCGGTCAGCCTTTCTCAGGTCTGCTCGGATGGTCAAGTCTGATCGCGGGTTAACGCCGCCGTTAACCGGGCGCTCCGTTTGAACGGCATGTTATGCGACATTTGCTTGCTTGAGCCTCTGATTGCCCGTATTCGATCCTTGCTGGACACTAGCGCATCGGAACGTAATGTCTGCTTCGTAGGCATCTCGTCTGCCACTCTTGGATACATTGAGGCGTGACATTAGCTTGGGAAAATGCTGCTAGAGCTTAGTTTTCTTCCGGCGGGTTTCCATCCGCTTTCTAATAGCGCAGGTGGGACACCATCTGCCGGTTTTGACGCTGCTTGGCACCGCCTCCCACTCATGACCCTCGGCGCAGCGCCAACTGAGATTGGTCTTGCTGTCAAGGTATTTGTCAGACAAGCATTTCCCGCCGCGCTGTTCCGCGATTTCTTGAAGCTGCTGTAACGGGTTAATTAACAGATGTCCAGAACAAACGGGGCACCAGCTACCGACACTCTTGACGTGTGAAGGCTTGGCTTTCCACTCATGCCCTCTGGCGCAACGCCAATGATGTTTCTTTTGCATGCCCATGAATGCAGGGGAGATCAGCTCACCATCTCGGCTCCTTGCAATCTCCTGCAGCTCTTGAAAGGGATTCAAGATGACATTTCCGCAGCAGACTGGACACCATGAGCCTTGATTGTTGACGCTATCCCAGGACGCATTCCACTGATGCCCTTCAGCGCAACGCCAGCGGTGTTTAGCTCTTGCCCCCAAGTAGGCTTCGGACAAACATTCGCCGCCATTGGTTTTAGCATGCTCGCATAAAGCATCTATTGAGTAAGACTCGGATGCCATCCACTCTGTTAGCTGAATTTCGCGCCAGTCTCGCATCTTCGCTACCAAGTGCTGTGTATCTAGGCGGTCTTCGATGGCCCGGTAAATCCACTCCGGGAGTTCTTGAGATTCCACCGTATAGGGGACCTCCAAAAGGGCAATACCGTGCGTACGACATAGCTCACTCTTGAGGTCGTCACGGTACCGCCCCCGTTCTAAATGGGTTTGATCCATCTTGAAGAGGAGCACCGCCTTATAGTGCTGTGGGCCTTGGTATTCGAACGCCAGCTTCAACTCTGGACTGTAGCCGTCCAACTCCATCAAACGACCAGTTCTTGTGTTTCTCAGCCAGTCCGGCCGATGCTTCTTGAAAGCCGTCCCGAAAAGTTCTTCTAGCGTATGACGAACCAGTCTTTCTTTGAGCCCGGCCGAGCAAGTCGGGCACCAACTCCCAGCCTGAACCACGACATAAAAGGGAGCCTTCCAGGTATGGCCGCGTTCGCATTGCCATTCCATCTGGTCGCTGTTGTTGGTGTAGGTCGCGCTAAGGCAACGGCCGTTCTTGCTGGCAGCCACCTCGCAGGCTTTAGCTAACTGCGCTTCCGCATCACGTTGCGTACCCCGACAGCGACCACACCAGGCGCCCCTGCCAACCACAGTTGAAAATGCCGCATCCCATTCATGCCCTTCGGCACATCGCCAGCGCATTGGTGCCTTGTTCCCGACGTAGGTTTTCGATAACAGATCGCCCCCATTGCGCCGCGCCGTTTCATGAGCCCGCCTTAACTGTTCAGTAGCATCGACCTTGTTCCCCGCACACCAAGGGCACCATTTTCCATGATTGACAATGTTACTGTAGCTACCTTCCCACTCATGCCCTTCGGCGCATCGCCATTTCATACTGGATTGGGAGCTTCTGTACTCGCTGGATAAACACGCCCCATCTTGCTGAGATGCAACTTCTCTGGCCTTTTGAAGTTGGGCACCTGCCATCACCTTTCGCCCGGAACAGATAGCGCACCATTGCTCTCGACGAACGACACAATCAAAGGTTGCTTCCCACAAGTGACCATTAACGCATTGAAAGCGATATTTGTGATCGACTCCTATATATTCGGAAGAAAGACAAACGCCTTCCTTCTCAAGGGCCTTCGCCCGCATCAGTGCCATCCCATTTTTGAGCTTGGCAACCATGGACTCTCCAGCGGTTCCGGTATCAGTCTTACGTTCCCTCGGGCGACGCCCTATTTATCATTGGACTTCATCATGATTTCCATGCCCCGTCCGACGACAAATGGTTGCATGAACTCACACTCGGCTGCTAGCGCAATCCCTGAAACGCAGACATTGGGCTTCTATGCACCAGCGACTGCTTTTGGCCGATAGCGACTATCGCGCGACGAATGCCATCTGGCGTTCAATGCCGCCCAACAAGTTATTATCTGGACGGAATCCGTCCAGATAAATCCGAATAATGCGTTGTTGTCAAGTTAGCAATAACTGTGCCTTTTGCCCATCAAGTCAAGATTATTTTTGGTATAGCTGAAATAACCTGCTTGTCGGGTTGTTTTTTGAATGCCTATCCGGTTAGCACAGGTTCGTTTGATTCCGCGAGATTCGTATGTGCCTTCGCGCCTTGGTACCGGATATGCTGCCAGTTGGCAGGATCATACCTCAACGCGCCAACCTGTGTTAACCGGATAGGCATGGTTTTTTGGTTCGGCACCGAGCCGCAGGCTTGCGATACCGCCGTTTAGAACGGCTCGAAGTCAATATCCAAGGTGCTCGCCGTGTCGCCGAACGAAACCACCATTAGTAAATCACCTAAAATCCCGCATAAGAGCAAACGTCGCATTTGCATATTCTAACTTCGCTTTTGTAAGTTTTGGAATTATCACCACCTCGTTTGTGCATCTGCTGGACTTAATCACCCCCGAGATTCTCTTAAAATCTTTGCAAGGACGTCCCGACATAATCCCCTGGCGATCCATATATCTTCCCTGATAATTATAGAGTTGATAATGGCCTCGAGGTCATGAAGTTTAAGGAGTCCATTCCGATATGCTGAAACGATAATTCCCAATGTTCCCTTAACGGCCAGGCCATAGCTCTTGGCAGTATCACGTGCCTTCAGGTCATCGAACAACACCAGATCGGCCTTGTCTCGCATGGCGACGAATATGACCTCCTTCTCGCCTGCATCCAACGACAAGGCCGCAAGATCGGGGGGCAAGTCACGCGGACCGACAGAAATCACTCGCAGATAAGAGCGGTTAATCGCCAGTTGGATTACGTGGGCATCGGCGTGTTCGTTTTCGGAACCACGCAGGACCACCTCCGCATGCACTGCCGAGGGCAAGAAAAGTGGTTGACCATAAAGCTGCCCAGGAAGGTCCAGCAAGCCGAGTTTACCGAGGGCAATGAGCGGACCAGAGTTGGTAATGACCTTCAAGCCAACTCCTCCTCCACTGTCTGTTCGCTCCAGTGGGGTGATATGCCCAAGGCCCTTGCATGACGGACCATTTCCTGCTCGGACAAACCTGCAAGTTCAGCAGCCCGCCCCAATGAGATCAAACCCCGTTTATACAACAGCAAAGTCTCCTGGATTTTAATCTGCGACAATCCGAGCAAAACGAGTTCACTCAACCGATCCTTATAAGGTTCTAATTCGTGAAGCCATTTATCGGGTATTTCAACAATCGTCTTAGTCATAAGAATTACCTCGCTGGATTGCAGGGAAGGGTTACGCGTAGCCCTCCTTATCTGGAATCAAATCCCACTCAAAGTCAAACTGCCTGGACAGACTTGTCACTTCTGACTTCGACAGCATACACCGCATCGGAGGCCCCTACTTCCGGTTTATTATTATCGAGTCTAGGCTATGATATACGTGAGGCCTTATTCTGATATTTGCCATGCTTTTTTTAATATCACGATTTGGTTTTTTTTGCCCGAAGAATATCCGACAACAACACTAATGGGCGAGGATAGCTCAGGGCGATCGAGTCTCTTCTGAAAACGCGTCTATTTCTTTTGCTAGCCAGTGACCAACAAGATGACAAGAAATTGCTTTCGGGCGGCCCATTTCATGAAGGAAAAATACCCAGTCAGCCTCACCGTCTCACAGTCAAAAA
>CAZDYX010000243.1:0-5881 GCA_964509775.1 uncultured Desulfobulbia bacterium
GCAGCACATCCCCCTCTACCAGGGCCTTTTAACCCCTACCGGGAATTGCTGGCTTTTGTTGTCTACCATAAGGTTCGGCAAGGAGAGGGAGTAGTAATAGGCTGGGAATATGCCGTGGGGCTGGAAAGTTTTGTTATCGTCCGGGTAAGGGGTTGGCGTACCATAATGCATATCCGCGGCATCGATCCTGATCAATGATCCGATCGGATTGGGATTGACGCCATCATCGACCCGTTGCAAGGTTATGAAGCCGGTGTCTTTATAGAATTCTTCTTGGACAGAGAGGGTAAGGAGCACATTTTCTATGGACTTAAGGTTATCCGGCTGGTCAGCGCCAACCACATCCAAAACAAACGGCACTTGCGAGGTAAACCATGATTCTGTCACCGTAAAGGAATTGGTGCCATCATTTATGATATAGTTTTCATAATACGTCCCGCCCTCAATATTTAATTGTAGGGTTGGCACGGCCATGGCGTTTGTCGTCGCGCCGGCAAAGAGCAGTAATGATAACACGCCAATTTTTTTCTTCATAAATCTTCCCTCCCTTATTCTTTTTTAGTAAGTAATTGTTGGCCTCGCAAAAATCCGCTCCGCTAACGCGACAAGGTTGATAAGTGCTTGATATTACAAGTCGGCAATTTGAGCTTTTCGACTTTTTACGAGATCATCAGTAATTGTTCTTGCTGAACGGCATTATATGTTCATATTAAGCAATATTTGTGCCATTTTTTAGAATTTAACTATATGTTGTTTGTTCGTTGAGCAGTGTATTATATTAAGGAAGGTGTTTGATTTGTCTGTATTTTCGGGAAGAAAATGCGTTTTTCAGAAAATGGTACTGTTGGAGTATATTGGCCATGACTACGCAAAAGACTAAAGACATCGATATCGAGCAGCGGATCAATTTTTTGAAGCGGATTAATTTTTTCAACGACTTTGACGACCATGAGTTAAGGCAATTCCTTGGCGTGAGCAAATGGCTCAAATTAACGAAGGATACGGTCATTATCAAGGAAAATACGGTCGAGAGGGTCTTTTATATCCTTGTTAAGGGGACGGTTTCCGTCTTTAAAAGCATCGATGGTGGCAAAAGATCGCTTGAATTAACCACCCTGACCACAGGCGACTGTTTTGGAGAAATGGCCCTGGTCATGGAAACAAGGCGAACCGCGGGGGTGATAACCACCACTGAGTGTTACATCCTGCAGGTGGAACCGGAGATTATTGCCAGATCCCATGTGTTCCTGCAGTTAAAGTTCTATAAAAGGTTTTGCGAAATTCTCGTCTCCAGGTTGATCGTGGCCAACGAGCGGGTGGTAAAAGAAGGAGGTGCGCTGCAGGAATTAATGGCTGATCAGGAGGAGGCTGCCGTTAAAAAGGAGGTTGGTTCGTTATCCGAGCACCAGGGAGCCATGGATATTTCTCCCCTCCTCCCCAATATCTCGGGAACCGAATCCGTTGCTGATAAGGATTCGGAAATAAAGCAGCCCTTTGATTTCTCTATCCTTCCCGCCAAGAAGGAAACGCCGACACGGGCAGCAGTGCGCAAGAAGGTTCAGGAAATGCAGGAGCTTCCGATCCATCCGGTGATCGCCAGAGAAATATCCCATTGGGTGGTAGGCAGGAGTGAAAATATTAAAAGACTGGCCGATATTATTTCGTTTGATCCGGTGTTAAGTGCCCGCGTACTTCAACATGCAAATTCCCCCTATTATGGAAGGGGCCGACCTATTTCCAGCATTGCGCATGCCATGATTACGATCGGAATTGATGGAATACGCACCATTGTGCTGAAAAGTGTGGAAGAGGCCCGCAACCTTAATCCGTTTGGTTCCTCCTCCCTTGCATCCTCTTTTTGGAAACATTCCGTAATGGTAGGAAAAATCGCGGAGTTCCTGAAGGACATTATTCGAATCAATTCCCCCATTGATGTCTTTTTGGCCGGATTACTCCATGATTTGGGAAGTCTCGCAATTGATCGTTTGTCGCCTGATTTCTATCCCAACCTTAAGGGAAGATTAGATGCTGACGGTACAATTGACATAGCGCAGGCCGAAGATGAGGGTGTGGGGGTTGAGCATGGAACGGCCGGCGGTTGGTTGGCGGAAAAAATGGGGCTTCCTCAGGCCTATGTTGATGTGATGCGGTTTCACCATACTCCCGAGTCTGCAAAGGAGAATGTGTTGGTTGTTGCCTTGGTGCATCTGGCAGACATATTTGCAAGCCTGCGTGGTGTCTCCATCGGCAATGTCCCCCCATCGATTAACGATCCATCGATTTCCTTTGCCTGGTTTATGATTCAAGAAAAACACCATCTCTTTAAAGAAGTGAATATCGCGGATTTTGTTCAGACCTTTAACAGGGAACTGAGCATAATGTGGAACGATATGCTGACCGATATTCCTTTCTGACCTTTTGCCTGCCGGTCATCTTCAGTCGTCAATCGGTGTTTTTCTCGGAATGCCGGTCAGGAAAGGGGCGAGAACTGATCCTTGGTCGCACCGCATACGGGGCAGACCCAATCAGCGGGCAGGTCTTCAAATGCCGTCTCTGGAGCTATATTGGTATCCGGATCGCCTATCGTTGGGTCATATATATACCCACAAACATTGCACTCATATTTTTTCATAATAGTTATCCTTTGTTATATAATGATGGTTGAACTTTACCAATCGACTAGTATATGGTAGTGAAGAAAAAAAAGAGGTATTTTTATTAACCATTCGTAACTACCTGAGCAGTTATAACCATTCTTATGGTAGAGGAAAAGCCGTGAAACTATCCACGCGAAGCCGGTACGGTACAAGGTTGATGTTAAGTCTTGCCGAAAATTTTGGTAATGGCCCCATGTTGCTTCGGACCATCTCTGAAAATGAGGCTATCTCCTTGAAATATCTTGAGCAACTTATCATTCCTTTACGGGTAGCCGGGTTGGTCAAGAGCATTCGGGGCGCCAAAGGGGGATATCTCCTTGCCAAGGATCCCAAAGAGATTAAACTTGTTGATTTCCTTGACCCCTTGGAGGGTGATATGATCATGGTTGACTGTACCCAAAGCCCGGAAATTTGCCATCGCGCTTCATTTTGCAAGGCACGGGAACTGTGGTGTGATTTGCAGAAGGTGCTGGACAGCAAGATCAACGCATTAACATTGGCCGATATCATGGAGAAACCGTAAGCAAGTTCCTTTTATCTCCTACCTCCCGCCGCCTTACATCATAGAACATATTTTTCTCCCTGGAGAGAGAGGAGAAATGTATCTATGATACCTGGAAAGGAGTTTTCATGCAACTACTTGTAATTATATCCATTTTTCTGTTATTTTTATGCGGGCCCGCCGATGCCCGCCCGCCGCTTACGGTCATGACCAGTATCTTCCCCTTGCTGGAATTTTGTCAGGCGGTTGGCAAAACCCAGGTATCTGCCCGGCTGTTGTTGCCGCCGGGAGCGGAACCCCATTCCTGGGAACCGAAACCCAGTGATTTGTTGATGCTTGAGCAGTCGGACATTTTTTTGATGATCGGGGCGGGTATGGAGCCATGGGTCGCTGATATGGTGCGGGTTTTAAATAATGGGAAATTGCGGGTGGTCGAGGCGACTGCGCTTGTCCCGTCAGAGGAAGAAGAGAAGAAACCGGATCCAGACAAGGGACAGGGTTCTTTAGGCCATCATGATTCCCATGGAGATCCTCATTTTTGGCTGAATCTTGACTGGGACCAGGATTTGATCGATCAACTGGTAAGCCTTTTTGCCTCTTTTGACCCGGCTTCAGCAGAGTTTTTCCGCGCCAACGGGGATGAATACAAAAAAAAGTTGCAGGAGCTGGACCGTCAGTATAAAGAGGCCTTGGATGTATGCCGACATCGGACCTTTTTTGTGGGCGGTCATGCTGCCTATGGCCATCTGGCCAGCCATTATGGGCTTTCTCAGGTAAGCCTCTATGGGATCAGCCCCAATGCTGAGCCAACCCCTCGAGAAATGGCGGGGGTGGCCGATCAGGTAAAGAGCAAGGCCGTAAAATACGTCTTTTTTGAGACGCAGATCAATAACCGGTTGGCAAAGGCCTTGGCCATGGAGACCGGAACGGAAATCCTGCTCATCCGCGATGGGGCAAATCCCACCAGGCAAGAACTGGCCAAGGGGGTTACCTTTCTTTCCTTGATGGAAGAAAACCTCAAAAATCTCCAAAAGGCCCTCGAATGTCGGTAGAATCACTCTCTCCATTGGTGGATGTCAGGTCGGTATCATTTGCGTGGCATGGCGCTGATGTGCTTATTGATGTCTCGCTTGAGGTTCATGTCGGTGATTTTTTGGCCATTATCGGCCCCAATGGATCAGGCAAAAGCACGCTTATAAAAATCATGCTGGGACTTCTCAGGCCGACAAAGGGTGAGGTCCTATTGCTGGGGGAGTCGCCCACCCGTTTTCAAAAATGGACCCAAATAGGGTATGTGGCCCAGAAGGTCACCCATATCGATCCCTTCTTTCCTGTTTCCGTTCAGGAGGTCCTGGCCATGGGGCTTCTGGCCGGCCGGCGTATCCCGGCTTTTCTGACCAGGGCTGACTCCCTGGCAATTGAAGAGGCCCTGGAAAGGGTGGGGGTATCTCATCTTACAAAAAGAATGATCGGTGAACTCTCGGGAGGAGAACAGCAGAGGGTTTTTATTGCCAGGGCCATAGTTAATAATCCCGCCATCATCATATTGGATGAACCAACCACAGGCATCGACTCCGGGGCCCGGGAGCAATTCTATAATATGTTAAACACCCTCACGAATCAAAATATGGCAGTAGTGCTCGTCACCCATGATATCGGGGTCGTTACCCGTCATGTCAAAAAACTGGCCTGCCTGAACCAGCGTCTCTATTTCCATGGTACCCATGACGAGTTTTGCCAATGCGACCGTCTCCTTTATCCCTTCGCCGTCGGCAACCATCTTATCGACCATACCCACTGATGTTGTACGTGAGAAGGTGCACATGTTGGACTTCTTAAGCTACGGATTTATGCAGCGCGCCCTGGTGGCGGGCATATTTGTCTCGGTGACCTGCGCGGTCCTGGGTGTCTTTCTCGTGTTAAAGAAAGATGCCATGATAGGTCACGGACTTTCCCATGTAACCTTTGGGGGAGTGGCCTTGGGGCTTCTCCTTGATGTCGATCCCTTTTATTCTGCCTTGGTGGTGTCTATTGTGTCGGCCGTGGGTATCCTGAAGCTCAAGGAAAGGGCCGGACTTCATGGCGATACCGGTATCGGTATCGTGAGCAGCGTGGGCATGGCCTTTGGTGTTCTCGTGGCCTCAGTGGCAGGTAATTTTAATGTGGATCTTTTCGGCTATCTCTTCGGCAGCATTTTGGCCATTACCAGCAAGGAGGTCTGGGCAGCGGTGCTCCTTTGCGGGGTGGTCCTTTCCTTTGTTGCCTTTTTCTATTCGCGGCTCCTCTATGTCACCTTTGACCCGGAGAGCGCCCAGGTCGCCGGGATCAAGACCAGGCGCATTAACGAACTGCTAGCGGTTCTCACGGCCGTGGTGGTGGTGGTGGGAATGAAGATTGTGGGGCTGCTTTTAGTCGCCGCCCTGGTGGTGATCCCGGCCGCTGCCGCCCTGCAGGTAGCGCGCACGTTCTGGCAGGCCATCCTCATTTCTTCCGGCGTGGCAGTTTGCTCTCTTTTTTTTGGCCTTTATTTTGGGTTTGCTTGGGATTGGCCGGTTTCGGGAAATATTGTCATCATCACCTCCCTCTTTTTTCTCATCCTTTTTTCCGTACGTCAATTCCGGCGATAGAATGGCTGTGAGTAGCTACTCAGGGTGATAGTCTGTAGGTGTTAAGGTGAATAGGTAAAGAAGAAAAATTCTGATTGTAACGGATTTTGGGGAGC
>CAZDYX010000244.1:0-5868 GCA_964509775.1 uncultured Desulfobulbia bacterium
TTGCACCCAAAGACCTGTGGCCGGTACCTACCTACAGTGATCTGCTGTTCAGACTATAGCGCTTCACACCGCCTAGGGCGGCGTTTTATCATGAAGTAACTTTGTAACCGTTCACCAGTATCGGGGTCGGTTTCGAACGGATTGAAATGGCGTTTGGCAATCCATTGAGTTCGGTGTGAACTGATTCGATACCGATTCCGATACCGACCCCGATTGCGGCCCCAAATTGGAACCACGTCATAACTCCCCTGGTGAACGGTACGCCCCCGGCCAATCCCCCCTCACTTCATAACTCCATCCATTTAGTGCCATCCTGCTTCGTCTAATGCGCCTTCTCGCTCAACTCGGTCCCCTCGCTTTTTTTATGTCGAATATCCGGTGAAAATAGAATCCAGGAGGCAGTGCTGACTTCTGAATTCTATTTCATGATCTGGTGGTGATCTCTGATCATGAGCGTTATACAGGCAAGCAGTTGTTTACTTTTTTGTAATAACTGTTTGGCCATAATAATATAATTATTACAAAAAAGTAATTTTCCATACGGCGTTGAATCCTTAATAAATTGCCAAAAATTATTTAAAAATCAAACAGATAGATCAAAATTCATTGGTAGGTACGTTTTTTGCTAAAGAAGTTATGCAATGCCGGCAAGCATGTTCAGTCGTTGTGCAACCATTTTCCAACCAAGCTTCAATCAAGGAGAAAAACCATGAATTCAGGAGATATTGCCTTTATGAGTTTCGCCACGGCGCTGGTCATGCTGATGACGCCCGGTCTGGCGCTTTTTTACGGAGGACTGGTGCGTCATAAGAACGTCCTCGCCACCATTATGCAGAGTTTTGTCTGCCTGGGCGTCGTTTCCATCATCTGGGTATTGTATGGATATTCCCTTGCCTTCGGCCCGGATATCGGTGGCTTTATCGGTAATCTCGAGTGGGTGGGGCTCTCGGGGGTAAGTACGATGCCGGGGCCGTACTCGGAAACCATCCCGCATCTGCTGTTCTGCGCCTTTCAGCTCATGTTCGCCATAATTACACCGGCCCTCATCACCGGTGCCTTTGCGGAACGAATGAAGTTTTCCGCCTTTTTGCTCTTCACTATATTGTGGAGCACCTTTGTCTATTTGCCGGTCTGCCACTGGGTGTGGGGCGGCGGTTGGCTAGCCAAGATAGGGGCCCTTGATTTTGCGGGCGGTACGGTCATTCATCTTAATTCCGGGGTGGCAGCCCTGGTGGCGGCCTTGGTCATCGGCAGACGCAAGGGGTACGGCAAGGAGGCCTTTCATCCTCACAACCTGCCCATGGCCATTACCGGCGCCGGCCTCCTTTGGTTCGGGTGGTTCGGTTTCAACGCCGGGAGTGCCTTGGCAGCGGGCGATCTGTCGAGCCTTGCCTTCTTCACCACCCATGTTGCCACCGCAACCGCGGCCCTCTCCTGGATGGTTATTGAATGGGTAATCCAGGGGAAACCAACCACCCTGGGCGTAGCCTCGGGCGCGGTTGCCGGTCTGGTCGCCATCACGCCGGCGGCCGGTTTTGTAAGTCCTTTCTCGGCCATGGTCATTGGCCTGGTGGCGGGGGTGATCTGCTATCTGGCGATTCTCATGAAGAGAAGATTCGGGTACGACGATGCCCTGGACGTGGTTGCGGTACATGGCATCGGCGGCTTGTGGGGGGCGCTGGCCACCGGGCTTTTCGCCTCTCTTGCGGCCAATCCCAAGGGTGCGGACGGCCTCTTCTTCGGCAATGCCCATCAGTTTATGGTCCAGGCTATTGGCGCGGGCGCTTCGATCGTCTATTCGCTGATCCTGACCTTTACCATCCTGAAGATCGTCAATGCCATGGTAGGGTTGCGGGTAAGCCTCGATGAGGAGGAGCAGGGGCTCGATGTGACGCAGCACAGTGAAATCGGCTACTCCATGTAATATAGCGCGGCCAACGGCCGCAGTGGCTAGTGGTTAGTGAATAGTGAAAAAACAAGTCAAACATTCGTGTCCTATCCACCTAAATGCCTACAGACTATCCACCTGAGTAGTTACAAATAATAATGATAAGGAGGAACTCCATGAAAAAGATCGAGGCGATCATAAAACCTTTCAAGCTCGATGATGTCAAAGAGGCCTTGAACCAGATCGGCGTCAAGGGAATGACGGTTACGGAGGTACGGGGATATGGCCGGCAAAAAGGCCATACAGAGATGTATCGCGGGGCTGAATACGTGGTGGACTTTATCCACAAAGTGAAAATCGAGGTCGTTGTTGAGGCGGAAAGCGCGGCCATGGTTGTTGATTGCATCCGGCAGGCAGCCAACACGAACAAAATCGGTGACGGAAAGATCTTTGTCCTGCCGATGGAGCAGGTAATCCGGGTGCGCACCGGCGAGAAAGGTAAAGAGGCAATTTGATCGAAAACAATGGCTGCGGTGCCATCTTGAAAGAATGTCACTGCGAACCAACTAGCTAGGAGATAAGAGATGAAAAGGATGACGAGAACAGCACAACTTCTATCAGCCACCGCTTTAACCGTCGGTCTGCTTGCTGCGCCGTGCGCCTTTGCCGCGGAAACAGAGGACAAGCCGACCGCCAACCTCACGGTGGGGACCTTCAGCCAGTATATCTGGCGGGGATGGGAACTCAGCAATGACAGTATCGTCATCGAGCCCTCCATGACAGTGAGCTACAAGGGGGTGAGTGTCAACCTGTGGGGGAACCTGGATACAAACCTGTATCGTCAAAACTCGGATGACGGAACCAATGAGTGGACCGAGACGGATCTTACACTTTCGTATGATGGAACTGTTGAAAAGATAAAATATGGGGGTGGCTATATCTATTATGGTCTGGACAGCGTCACTGACTCCCAGGAGGTATATGTCTACTTCGGTCTTGCCACCTTACTCAATCCTAAGCTCACGGTCTGTCGGGATATTGACGCGATGCCGGGTTGGTATATAACCGCCGAGGTCTCGCATTCGCTTCCGATCTCGGGGGATGTCACCCTTGACCTTGGAGCGCGTGCGGCGTACCACAGCGTGGATGGGGCCGGGCATCGGAGCGAGATCAAGAACTCCGCTCCCTCGACCGAGGCCTATAGCGCCTTCCATGATGGCCTGCTTTCTGCTGCGGTCAACATTCCGATAAACAAGTATTTTTCCGTAAAGCCGGCCCTCTACTATTCTTTCCCGCTGAGCGGCGAGGCCAAGGACCTATTGGAGTATGAAAACTCCCAAGTTAACGGTATGGAAAAGGAATCGAGCTTTCTCTTTGGCGGGGTCTCCGTCAGTCTCGCATTCTGATGAAAAAGTAAGGGAAAAGGGGACGGAACTATTTCAAGATGAAGTTTATCGACCTCGCAAAAAGCCGCTCCGCCGATGCGACAATGTTGAAAACACGTTACCTGTTTTGCAACAACAAAGAAAATTTACGGTCCGGCCGTCAAACCAGCCGGTCGTCGGTTCGGTAAGGATTGTCAGGTTCACAACCGGCCAGTCATACCGGTCAAAGATCCGGTAGATGCACAACGTCATCCCTATCTTGAAAAAATAACCTTAAATTGTTCTGCCTCGGCATCCTCTTCAAAAACCGGTTGGGGTATTCCCGCTTGCCGGCATTCCTTCATCATTCGTATGATGCCCGAGCCTATGCCCCGGTATGGAATCTCAAGTTTCGTTACAAAGGAAAGCAAAATCGGATTTCTCACAATTTGAATGCCATAACGGATAGTTTCCGTTGTAACTGTATTGGGCAATTTCCCAGGGCTGATTATTTCCACCCGGTTGGCGAAGATAAAGACACGAACACTGCTGTTGATATAATAGTCCCGGTGAATGAGGGCGTTGACCACGGCCTCTTCGAGGGCTACCTGGGGTATCTCCAGCAGACCGGGAAAGTTGACCGACCTCCCCTTTTGCTTTTTTTGCAGATTTCGTTTCAAAAAGCCAATGGTGTTTTTGTAAATTTGGGGAAGGGGGCCGATGATGTCTTCACTGTCAAGATATTCGTTCCCGCCGAGGTCGTTGCCGGGGAAGGCTACAGCCTTCACCACGAACTGCGGTTTTAGAATCTCCGGATGTCTGCCAAAAAGCAGCAATCCGGCAAGGGTCAGTTTGTCATCCTGCATTACCTTGATGTTGTGAAACAGTTTCTCAATGGGCAGATGAAGGCCATCAAGACCTTCTCCATATTCACGCTCATAAAAGTTTTTAAATAAAAATATGTCGAGGTCAGCGATTGTGGAATTGGTCACCACCGTCTCATCGGCAAACAAATTACCTGAGGCCTGCATAAGGCGGGTGAAATCTTCCCGGGTAGCACGCCGTTTGTCAGCGCCGACCTTGACCCAGAAATCCATCTTGTTGGCGGCATACGGTTTATTTGTTCCTGGCGGGACATTGATAAGGACGAGCAGTTTCCCTCGAACGAGAATGTTTTCGGTCGTAACGCCTACCGGAGGTTCAATTTTTTGAGAACAGGCATTTGCTATCCACTGGTTGAGATCACGCACGTTTTCCACCCCGACGACATCCCCGTTGTCCGAAACCCCAATAAAAATATAGCCGCCGTAGGTGTTGGCAAGGGCACAGATCTCCGCGGCAAGGGAACCAGCGCCGTCTATCCGGGCTTTGAACTGTATCCGGGAGTCTTCACCGCGCTGTAAAATTTCTTCTATATCCTTGTCAATCATGTCGGGACGTTTCACGCGTTACCGCCTATCTATCTGAGTAGTTACGCTAAGCTTGGCAAGGGTTATAAGGAACTGTTCGGCGACCGTTATCCGGCCTTGTTCGTTCAGATGGCCGCCGTCATCTGTATAGGCCGGAACAAGTGCCTGGAACAGGTTCCCGCGCTTTGCAAACGTCAGTTGTCTTCCATCCGAAGAGGTAGCCTCCACGGCCGCAAGATCAAAGAAAGGTTCATTTTTGCCAAACTCATTTCTGAGCATCTCGTTGAAGCGGCTTCGCTTGATATTGTCATCATAGCCGCGTAATGGCCTGCCGAGAAGCTGTTTCACCTTGCTCTTTACCCACGTTACCCACGTTTCCATGGCGGTCAGGGGCACGGTTACATGGATGAAAATAGTGTTCGGATACCTCGCCTTCAGGCTGGCTAGGGAATTTTTGTAATCGTCGAATAATCTATCGATATCGGTGGATTCGGTCACATCCACATAGCAAAATTTAAAGAGGGCCATATCCACCTTTTCGGCGGCGCCGTTTTCCATCAAACGGACAAAGGCGTCGATCTTGGAGCTCGGATCCTGATTTTTTCCAATCCTGCCATGGCCGAGCATGGCAGGGCCCAGGTCATCGGGGTGAACGGTTTCGACAATGTTCAGCCGGATCTCCTGGTGTTGCTTCATGATGTCCCGGACACCTTCGATAATGTTATACCCCACGGATTGATGCCCAAAATAGATTCGGCACCGGGAGAGCCTTTCCCATTCGGCGGGTGAAATAGATTGTAACACTGGTAATCGTACCTGCTCTTCATGGACCACGGTTGGACCTTTATCTCTTGCGGTCAATATCACGTAGATACCGACAAGTCCCGCCAACGCGAGGACAGCGGTGATTATTTTCCCAGAGGGTGCTTTCATCTTCGACTTGTCACCGGGTGGTATTCCAGACTCTTGTTTGGCGTTCGATTCCCATGCCGAGGCAGATCAAATCGTGGTATCTAACCGCCCTCTAATGTGATTTACCATATCTCGATCTTCCGGGAGATCAATTTTTGCGCTGCCTTCCTCCCGAGTCATGACCCCGGCCCTGACCATGTTGGCAATTTCCCATACATAGGGATGAAAGCCATACTTCTTCCGGTGGATATGATTTGCATAGGCATTCAGAAGGCAATTGGTGGAGTTGGGGTCG
>CAZDYX010000245.1:0-3947 GCA_964509775.1 uncultured Desulfobulbia bacterium
TTCGGAGGTAGCGGTTTCTTGTCCCTCCCCTTAATTTAAGGGGAGGTTAGGAGGGATTATAAAGCTTAAGTCAATTATCTACCAACTAGCAAAATATAATGAAGGAGGAATGTATATGCGGATTATTGCCTTTGGCGACGTGCACATGGATTTTCGATTCGTTCCGACCATCCCCGGCATCAGGGATGCGGACCTCGTGTTGCTTACCGGAGATCTTACCAATTATGGCGGCCGGAAGGAGGCCCAAGAGGTGGTTTCAGGACTTTTTAGTTATAACAAAAATCTTCTGGCCCTGGCCGGGAATCTGGACCATAAAGAAGTGGAAGCCTATCTTTCCGGGCTGGGCATCAACCTGCACGGCCACGGTAAGATTATTGGCAAGATTGGCCTTGTTGGCCTTGGCGGGTCGAACCCCACCCCGTTTAATACGCCGAACGAATATTCCGAGGGGGAGTTGGCTGCCGCCCTTGAGAAAGGGTTTGAAGAGGTGAAGGATGCCGCGGCCCATATCCTGGTCTCGCATACTCCCCCCCATGACACCATCACCGACAGGTTGAGAAACGGCGCCCATGTCGGAAGTCGGGCGGTCCGGGCCTTTATTGAGGCAAGACAACCCGCTGTTTGTTTGGTCGGTCATATCCATGAGGCCCGGGGGGAGGATCATATCGGCACCAGCCATATTATCAACCCGGGCATGGTTCGGGATGGATATTGGGTTGAAATCCTTTGCGAACCGGAAAAGATCAGGGCGGTCATGAAAGTAAAAGGCAATAAGGGCTAAAAAAGGAGGGCTATGGAAGCCAAACAGCATGATGTGATTATTGTGGGGGCCGGACTTTCCGGCCTCGGTGTCGCCCATTTTTTACACAAACTCCATTCGCGCCTTGATGTGGTGTTGATCGAGAAAGAGGCCCGCCCCGGGGGTGCCATAAAAAGCATGCAGGAAGAAGGCTTTCTCTTTGAATGGGGCCCCCACGGTTTCCTCGATAATATCGAGGAGAGCCGGGAACTTCTGGACGACCTGAGGCTGGAGAAAGAGATGCAGAGGGCGTCCCTTAAAAGTTTTGTCCGTTATGTTTGCCTGAACGGCAGGCTGGTCATGATTCCCCAAAGTCCGTTGAAGATCCTGAAGAGTCCATTTCTGCCGTTTGGGGGAAAGCTCCGCATCCTGGCCGATCTCTGGAAAAAACCGCGTCCCGAGGAGCAGACCGTTGCCGAGTGGTGTGCCTATCGCTTCGGCAGGGCGATCCTGCCGCTCGTTGATGCGGCAATAACCGGCACCTATGCCGGCGATATGGAACGACTCAGTATTGACGCGGTAATGCCCGGCGTCCGACGTCTGGAACAGGAAAAAGGCTCGGTGATCCGGGGGGTCTTGACGAGAAAAAAAGAACGGACCCAAAAGGCCGGGTTGCCCTCCATGGTGAGTTTCCGGACCGGCATGGAGGAACTTGTCCGGGCCCTGGCAAGAGAAAGAAAAATGACCCTCGGCACGGCCGTGCAAAAGGTGGCTCGCCAGGGCCCCTTGTGGAAGGTACAAACGGCTGCCGGCGAATTTGTTGCCCCGCAACTTATTGTGGCCTTGCATATCAATCAGGCTTTGCGACTTCTTGGCCCCCTAAACCAGCCTCCCAGGGAGAATATCCCCGAGGCAAAACTCGTCAGTGTCGTCATGGGCTTTGGAAAGGGCGCGGAAATACCCTTCGGTTTCGGGTACCTTGCCCCGGGAAAAGAGAACCGTTTTGCCATGGGCGCCCTTTTTTCCACCCATATGTTCCCTGGCCGCGCCCCCCAAGGCATGTCGCTTCTTGAAGTCCTGGTCGGCGGCAGCCGACATCCGGAGCGGCTCGAACTTGACGATGAAACGCTCGTAAGCCGGGCCCATGAGGATCTCCGCACCCTTATTCCGCTTCCTTACCCCCCGCAGTTTGTACGGGTATTGCGACCTACGCACGGCATTCCCCAACCCGAGATGGGACACCTCCGGCTGCTTAACTGGCGGGATCTTCTTGAGCAGCGATATCCGGGTCTTTTTGTCTGCGGTTTCGGCTGGGACGGAATCGGCATGAATGACATGATAAAAAGGGCAAAACGCGTGGCTTCCCAGCTTATTGAGGGCCGGGATCTTCATCCCTCGCAGGCGGCAGTAAAGGGGGTGTATTTCTAAAAAGGGCTTAGAAATCTCGATACGATCCGTGTAAATCTCGACAAAGACGTTGGGACCGCCGCACCCCAGTGCGGCCCTTATACACATTAATAAACCGCGCAGTATGATTTTTCCACGACAACACGATGTTCCCCAGCGGAAAACCATCAATAGGTTCTATCATTACATGAATTACGTCCTAAGGGATCGCTCGGAAATAACTTCGCAGAATTCGCGCCCGGATTGGGGTCAGATTTCGTCGCGTCGATTGAGCAAAACCGCAGGCCTAGTAGCGCTACTCCGAGGATTTTGCGAAGGTAATTCATAAAATCCCGGCCTGTGACCCCTCCGGTTTGCCGTTGGGCGCAACCGCCAATCAAAAAAAATTTAAGGCAGTCCTGCTGGATATAGGGCTTCTACAGCGACTCTGTCAGGTGCCGGTAGAATTAGAACTGCAACAGGAAAACCTTCTGGCGTTGTATCGTGGAAAGCTCGCGGAGCAATTTGTCGCTCAGGAGCTTCTGGCGTGGCATAGTTCGGAATTATTCTATTGGGCGAGGGATGCCCGCGGCAGTAATGCCGAAGTGGACTACCTCGTGGTTCGAGAAGGAAAGATTTACCCCATAGAGGTAAAATCGGGCTCAGGTGGGAGTTTACGAAGCCTTCAACTCATGCTGGAAAAATATCCCAATTGCCCGCAGGGACTGGTGCTCTATAGCGGTACGTATAAGAAATTACCCGAGCAGAAGCTCGTATTTCTGCCATTGTACTGCGTTGCCTTCATCGGTGACAAACGCCCGGCCGTAGCTTGAAAAAACGATCAATTCACCGTACGGAACTGGTATATTGTTAGAAATCGGTTAGTTCTTGACCGATTAAATATTTGTTGGCGGAGCGGCTTTTTGCGAGGCCAACAATAAGGATGTTAACGGCGACATAAAGATGCCACTCATCTCCGGATGGTGCAAAATTTGCATAACTTATAGTAGATAAAGATATACTGTACCCGGGCATAACCTGCGTTTTCCTGCTCACCGTTGAGAAGCAGAGGATGAAGAGAACATCTGAAAATTATTGTTCAATTTCTCAGCGAACTCCGCGACTCCGCGGTGAATATAAGCTCCAACAATGTCCGCTCGAAGTATAAATGGATATCGAGGGAAAACCCGTAGAACTCCGCAACCATCCAGCCTTAAGAGAGGTCTGTTCATGAAGATCCATACCGTTGCGAACCGGAAAAATTTTCCCAGTATCACCCGGAATCCCCCCAACAATAAATCCAACGCCTTTTCATCCATCCTCGATGAGAAGATCGTTGCGGACCCACAGCCCAAGGTTACGACCCAGACAGAGCGGCCGGCGGAAGTCCAATCATCGGCCTGGTCGGGAAAAATCCTTTTGGGTACGATCACCAGAGAAACCCCCACCGTCTCGGCCCTGCTCCGCAAACATCCTGTCTATGACAAGGACCTCTGGGATATTGTGTACGCAGACTGTAATCAGGATAAACCCTATACCAAAATTTTACCGGGTACCAATATATATCTGAACGAAGGGACCCGCGAGCTCTATTGGCAGACCGACAAGGTGAACAGCATAAAACCTGAAACGGCTCCTGTACCCGGGCCGGAGATCTCCCTGCAGACTGATTTCGATGCCCGTGATCATACGGATGCAGACACCCCCTCCGTTGATCTGGCCAAGGCGGTTAAGTCCTACCTCGGCAGGCCCTATCATGAGATTAACTGCTATGAACTGCTCATCCGGGGGTTGGTGAAGATGGGCGTCCGCTATCAGGGGA
>CAZDYX010000245.1:3957-5847 GCA_964509775.1 uncultured Desulfobulbia bacterium
CGCCGGCGGTTTACGTCATCCCCGGCGAGACCAAGACCATGGCCGAGGAAAAGGGTTTGCCGGCCAATGCCTTTTTAAATGGGGAGGGGCTTATTGCCGCTTCCGGGACACCGGTTTATGCCAAATCCATTTCCAGGGTAAGAGATTCGGAGAAAGAGTCGGGCCAACTCTTTGCCGAGCTTAAGCCCCTTTTAAATGAGGGCTATATTCTTTCCTTTTCCACCCCTACTCGCGGCCATACCGGAGTGGTCGGCAAGAAAGACGATTCCTGGACCTATATCAACTCCGGCCGCATGGACAACCAGATTGATAAGGCCACCGTGTCCCCAAAAAGGGTCGGAGAAGAGGTGCTCGCCGAGGAGATAGAAAATTGGTTCATACTTGCCAAACGCCGTCACGAATCCCTCCAGGTTACGGTGGGCCGCCTTGAACAGCAAAGGCTCCCCAGGACCTCCACGCAAACCGGATAAATGCAACTCTCTATCTTGTTTTTTTTGCCAACCTTCCGCTTTTATGATATAGGTCTCAGACAGTAATACCTGACCGAGAGGCCTACTGCCTTTTTTTGTCCAGGGAATTTCGTCCATAATTTTAATATCAGCGCAAACTTAAGGGGATAATTATGGAAAAGACACTCGCACACTTAAAGACCGCTTTTGCCGGTGAATCCCAGGCCAATCGCAAATATCTTGCCTTTGCCAAACAGGCGGAAAGGGAAGGCCTGCATCAGGTAGCCAAACTCTTCAGGGCCGCGGCCGAGGCCGAGACCGTGCATGCCCATGCGCATCTGAGGGCCATGGGCGCCATCGGCTCCACCTTGGACAATCTCAAGGCGGCCGTGGCCGGGGAAACCCATGAATTTAAAAACATGTATCCGGAGATGATTGCGGCTGCCAAGGCAGAAGGCCATAAGGCGGCGGAACGATCTTTTTCCTATGCCAACGAGGTGGAGAAGGTCCATGCCGCCCTTTATGAAAAGGCCTTGAAAGATCCTGCCGGTCTTACGGAAACCGACTATCATATCTGTGCAGTCTGCGGATATACCGCAGAGGGATCAACACCGCCGGACAAGTGTCCGGTCTGCGGCGCCAATCAAAATGCATTTTTCAAATCCGAGTAACTACTTATGATGAAAGATAATTACCCTTTATCCCCCAGTTTTGATCAACCGGCCATTGCAAGAACCATTTTTTACCCACGCCAGGAACCTGCAACACCCTTGCCCCCCGGCGCGATGGACCATGATTTTATAACAACGGACAACGTGCGGATCGGCGGCCGCTTTTATCTGGCGGGAGAAGATGGCCCCCACATCCTCTTTTTCCATGGCAATGGCGAGACGATCTACGATTATGATCCCATCGGCCCCCAGTATGCGGAGCGGGGGGTGAGTTTTCTTGCCGTGGACTACCGGGGGTATGGCCGCAGCACCGGCGCCCCTTCGGTCAGCTCCATGTTAGATGATGCCCGGCTTATCCTGCGGCAGACCAAGGAATGGCTGGCAACAAACAATCGCACCGGCCCTCTCCTGGTCATGGGCCGGTCCCTGGGCAGTGCCTGCGCCATCGAGGTGGCGCTGGCCTGTCAGACCGAGGTCGCCGGACTGATTATCGAAAGCGGTTTTGCCGACACCCTGCCGCTCCTTGAGACCCTGGGGGTTGATGTAAAAAAACTGGGACTCACCGAGGTCGATGGTTTTCACAATGCCCAGAAGATAGCCCTCATTACCAAACCCACCCTTATCATCCATGCCCAGCATGACGAGATCATCCCGCTCTCCAGCGCCGGAATCCTCCATGCCGAGAGCGGCGCCCACAGCAAGGAGTTTCAGGTTGTACCCGGGGCCGGTCACAATACGATCATCGAAAGGACGGGGGCCTTGTATTTTGA
>CAZDYX010000246.1:0-2397 GCA_964509775.1 uncultured Desulfobulbia bacterium
ATCCTTGATTCGTTCTTTGCGCAGTCCTAACAGACTACAGTCTAAACAACCTGAGGGTGGGGTTGATAGTCTGTAGGTGTTTAGGTGGATAGGGGAAGGATTCTTGATTCGTTCTTTGCGCAGTCCTAACAGACTACAGTCTAAACAACCTAAACAACCTAGTCGGGATCAATCACAAGGGAACAGGAGAGCAACCATGATTCCAGCATATGCACGTAACACATATCAAAAGATTGAGGCGCAGGGATATCAGGATCCGGCAAAGGTGATCCAGCTTCTCTATGATCGGACACTTAAGCATCTGCTTTGGGCCGGAGAGGGCATTGAGGAAAAGAACCCTTGCAAACGAGGTGAGAACCTTGGCAAGGTCATCAGCATTATTTCCGAACTGAACGCCGCCCTTGACATGGAACGTGGTGGTGAGGCAGCGGCTTTCCTGCGCGGCTTGTATGTGGCTATACTGGTCGAATTGCCCAAGGTCGCCATCACCCAAGACGTTGAAATTCTCAAGAGAAGTTATCGATATATCAAAAGATTAAATGATATCTGGGAACAGACAGTGATGAAGGATCAATTGCCGGGCGGACCTGACCCCAAGAAGGAGTCAACCAGGCCTTCGGCCCCTTCGTTAAGCCGGCAGCCTAAGGGCCTGTCGATGTCGATATGAAATGGGGTAACTACTCAGGTCGATAGTCTGTAGGGGTTTAGCCTGTTAGCAATAGAGAAAGACGAGATGTGAGACGTACCGTGCCCATCCTCCGATCCATTTCCTGCCTAACAGACTACAGCCTAACGACCTAACCAACCTGGGTAGTTACGAAATGGGAAAGAATATGGGCGTACATCAATCTTATCCCGCTGCAGGAGGCGATGGCGGCAAGTCGGCCTTGGCCATTCGTAATGAAGAGATAAGGGCTGCCTTCGATACCTTCGCGGCAATGCAGAATAAACATATTGATGCCCTTGCCAATAGCAAGTGGAACGATATAATGGAATGGAGGGCGGAACGGGAAAGGGTGTTTGCGTCCCTGCAAATGACCCTTTCAAACCTGCCTGAACGTGCAAGGGGGGAAGGCGCGGCTATTGACGAACTGCGAGTAGCACTACAATCCATTTTAGAAAAGGAGCAGTTGCTTGCCGGAAGGGTCGGGGAGCGGCAGGCGCAACTGGAGAATGAACTGCGGGCAATGAGGAAGGGTAGGAGAGTATTAAAAGGGTATAGCCCAAGACATGGTTGTTCGCCGCACGCGAGGTTTCTTAATAATAAGACTTAATAGGCAGGGGCATAAATGAGAACGGAGCAGTACATGCCCCAACTAGACCTTGAGGGGTGAACTTAGTGACGGGAGGTTTTTATGGATATCAATTTAAATCAGCAGGTCAAGGTTGTCGGTGTACCGGTCATTCCAGCCACTGAGGTGGCGGAAAGGGAAAAAAGTCAGGTCAGACCGATAGAACAGGGGGGGGGAGCCGGTCAATTGGCCTTGGACGCGAAGACCCTGAAAGGGAAGAAAAAGGATGAGGAAAAATCCGGGGCAGAGGTCCTTTCTCCCGAGAAAATGAAGGAGGTTGCCGGCGAGCTCCAGACACGGCTTGAATCGCTCGGTAACCAGCTTGGTTTTGCCCTGATCAAGGAAAGTAATGATTGGGTGATCGAGGTAACGGATCGTCAGACCGGCAAAATGATCCGCCAGGTTCCTCCCGAGGATCTCTTGAGGCTTAAGGCCAACATCGATGAGGTTATCGGCATCCTTTTTGATAAGAAGGTCTAAGAGCCGCCACGTTCAATTACATCCCTTGTAACCGTTCACCCACGTTTGTTGGTGTAGGGGCGGGTTTGAAACCCGCCCATATTTTGAAACCCGCCCCTACCATTCCCCCTCGCAGGGGTCAGGAAGGGGCTCGTTTGAAGCGTAAGGGCGAATAATTATTCGCCCCTGCTCGAACTTCCGTAACCTGGTGAACGGTTACCATCCCTTTCCCCAAAATCCGTTGCAATGAAATTTTTTTCCATGCCCTAAGGCCCGACATTGAGTTCGGGCCTTTTTTTATTGGCTTAAAGAGGGCTTCTGCCTTGACAAGTCAATTTGTTCCATACTATCTTCATTTAATCTTATTAAACAGTTAAAGGGCCATATGAGTGTCCTGGAAGCAATATGCCAGCGCCGCAGTATCCGGGAGTTTACCGATGAGTCGGTGACCAGGGAAGAACTGCTTGAAATCGTTCAGGCCGGGATTTGGGCGCCTTCCGGTCTGAACAATCAGCCGTGGCGGTTTGTCCTGGTCAGTGATTCCCAAGTCAAAGAGAAGTTGGCCGAACAGACACATTATGGGTATATTATCCGACAGGCCGCAAGCCTGATCGTCGTTTTCCTGTATAAGGATACCATGTATGAT
>CAZDYX010000246.1:2407-5798 GCA_964509775.1 uncultured Desulfobulbia bacterium
TGCGGAGAAGGATTATCAGTCTGCCGGGGCCTGCATTCAAAATATGCTCCTTGCCGTGGAGACCATAGGCCTGGGAGCGGTATGGCTCGGTCAGATTTTAAAAAATAAGGACAAGGTGCGGGAGATCCTCTCCCTGTCAGATGGCCTGGAACTGATGGCAGTGTTGGCTGTCGGCCATCCCCGGCACCGGGATCAGAAATCGACCCGCAACGAACTTGCAAACTTCATTGTGAAAGAATTTTAGGAGGAAATGGATATGCTTAGAAGACGGGTAAGATATGAAATAAACCTATGGGCCGTGCTCGGTATGTTTTTCATGATTTCGGTGATTATGAGCGGCTGTGCCAGCGTGCTTCAACCGGTTGGTCTGGGCCAAAGCAGTTCTACTGCCCCGGTCTCAACAGCTCCGTCAAGCGTCGGTGCGAATCCCGAATTTAAGGATATCCTCGTCCCCAATGAGCTCACCTGGGACCGTGAAGACAGCATGTCTATAAAAACCGCCTCTTTCGAAGGGGGCATCTTAAGCTTCAGCGGTCGGGTTGAGGTCCAATCCCTGGCTGATTTTTTTGTGGATAACATGCAAAAGAACGGTTGGACCCTTATAGGGACGATGAAATACAAAAATGTCCTCCTTGCCTTTACCAAGCCTAATAAGACCTGTTTGATCAGTATTTTTGAGCCTACGCTCAGTCCCAACGTCAAGGTCACCGTCCATGTCACCAATGATCTTGCTTCCAGCGGTCATGTCCGGGAAGAGTCCCTTCGTTAACCGTCAATGATCCGGTCCGCATTGGGTGACAAACGGATTCTCTTGGGCGTAACCGGAAGTATTGCCGCCTATAAGGCAGCGGAATTTGTCCGCTTTCTGCGCCAGGAAAAGGCGGCCGTGACCGTGGTTCTTACCGAGGCGGGTGCTCGTTTTATCACCCCGCTCACCCTGGAGGTCCTTTCCGGCAACAAGGTGGTTTCGGACATGTTCGCATCTGAATCCGCCGATCGTATGCCGCATATCACCCTGGCGCGGGAGAACGATCTCGTACTCATAGCCCCTGCCACGGCCCAGACAATATCCCGCCTGGCATCTGGTGCGGCCGATACCCTGCTTTCTGCCGTGGTCCTGGCAACCAGGGCCAAGGTTATCATCTGTCCGGCCATGAACAGCGAGATGTATTGTCATCCCGCCACCCAGAATAATCTTACCCGCTTAATGGAATATGGTTATCAGGTGGTGGCGCCGGAATCCGGTTGTCTTGCCTGCGGAGATGAAGGGCCTGGCCGCCTTGCCGGCTGGGTAACCGTGCGGGAGGCGATCCTGGCCGCCTTTGTCGGTAAGGATCTTTATGGCCGGACAGTCCTCGTTAGCGCCGGTCCTACCCGTGAATCCCTTGACCCGGTACGTTATCTAAGCAACCGTTCTTCAGGCAAAATGGGGTATGCCCTGGCTCGAACCGCAAAACGGCGCGGGGCCAGGGTGATTCTGGTGAGCGGTCCTACCTCTTTACCTCCGCCTCCGGGGGTGGAATTAGTAAACATCAGCACTGCCCTGGAGATGCGGGAGGCGATTTTTTCCTATCTTTCCCAGTCCTCGGCAATAGTGATGACCGCAGCGGTCGCGGATTTCAGGCCTTTTCATGCCGAACCCCACAAGATCAAAAAAAAGGATACCGGCCTTACCCTACCTCTGCTTCTTAATCCGGATATTCTAGCGGAATTGGGCAAGGTAAGGAAAAACCGAGAGGATCTTTTCCTGGTTGGGTTTGCTGCTGAAAGTGATGATATTCTCCGCCATGCGGCCATGAAATTGCGGGATAAGAATCTCGATTTGCTGGCGGTAAACGATATTACCCGTTCAGACGCCGGTTTTGATGCCGACACCAACCAGGTAACCCTTCTTGATCGGGCAGGCCAGAGCGAGGACCTCCCCCTTCTAACCAAGGAGGAGGTGGCGGATATCATCTGGGATCGTGTTGCCGCCAAGTATCCCCCTTGATCCCCCTTTGCCAAAGGGGGAAGGTCCTGAATTGTAGGGGCGACCGGTCGGTCGCCCCTACTTTCGCAAAGGCCGGGTTGGTAAAATCAGTTATTTTTCTTACCGGCCATGAATTTGGCCCAGGTGTCCCGGAACGATACGGCCTGGTTTATTACCAGTCTTTCCGGGGTGCTGTCCCGGGAATCCACACAGAAATAGCCCTGCCGTTCAAACTGAAAGAGGCTTCCTGCTGCCGCGCCGGAAAGGGCGGGCTCCACCTGGCAGGCGGGTCAGGGTTATAAGGGAATGGGGATTTATAAAGTCCTCCTGCTCTATGTATAATACCCGAGAAAAGGGGACCTTGCGGGTTCCCCTGGCGCTATCCTCCGGATTATTGATCGCCCGAAGCTCTTCCACCTGATCTTCCGGGTAATTAACAATCACCGCCCGCAAGGGCCGCAACATAGCCATGAACCTGGGTGCCCGCTGGTTCAGGTCTCGCGTAGGCAGTGTTCCAGCAGGGAGATATCCACCGTGCTGTCGCGCTTGGTCACGCCTATTCGCTCGCAGAATATCCGGATAGCCTCCGGGGTATACCCTCGTCGCCGCAGGCCCGAAAGGGTGGGCATACGAGGGTCGTCCCAGCCGGTCACATAGCCAAGGTTTACCAGTTTCAGCAGCTTTCTCTTGCTCATGACCGTGTAGCCAAGGTTTAGGCGGGCGAACTCGATCTGCTGCGGATGGCAATTCACCTCCAACTGATCGAGAATCCAGTCATAGAGGGGGCGATGGTCTTCAAATTCCAGGGTGCAGATGGAGTGGGTGATACCCTCTATGGAGTCTGACAGGCAATGGGCAAAATCGTAGGTGGGATATATGCACCAGGAATCTTTTGTCCGGTGATGCGTCGCCCGCAGGATGCGGTAGAGGACGGGATCACGCATGTTGATATTGCCTGCGGTCATATCGATTTTCGCGCGCAGCACCCGGGTCCCATCGCTAAACTCCCCGGCCCGCATCCGGGAGAATAAATCGATGTTTTCCTCCCCGGACCGATTTCGATAAGGGCTGTTTTTCCCTGGTTCGGTCAAGGTGCCACGATACTCTCTGATTTGGTCGGCGTCAAGATCGCAGACATAGGCCTTTTCCCTTTTGATAAGCTCGACTGCATACTGGTAGAGCCGTTTAAAATAGTCGGAGGCATAGAAGAGGTTATCTCCCCAGTCAAAGCCCAGCCAGCGGACGTCCTCTTTGATCGCCTCCACATATTCGACGTCCTCCTTGCTCGGATTGGTGTCATCGAAACGGAGATGGCAGATCCCCTTGTTTTCCGCGGCCAGCCCGAAATTGATACAGATGGATTTGGCATGGCCGATGTGCAGATAACCGTTCGGTTCCGGAGGAAAGCGGGTCTTCACCCGG
>CAZDYX010000247.1:0-5797 GCA_964509775.1 uncultured Desulfobulbia bacterium
ATCCCCTCCTGGCTCCTGAATTCTGAATTCTGGATTCTTCATTTTCATATAAACCATCAACCTGGAACAAAAGATTCCCATGTCGTTCTTGTTGTTTTCCTATCTGGCCTCGGAGATCATGGCCTCTTTCTTTGCGAGCCTTCTGATCTTGAGCAGTACCCTCTTTTTGGGTAAATTGGCGCCCCTTTTTGATGTCATCCTGGAGTATGGAATAGGAATGGCGGATTTTGTCCGACTATCCGCTTACTTTTCCGCTATGATCCTTTTGTTTTGTATCCCCATGGCCACCATGATAGGGGTCAATCTTGCCTTTACCAGGTTGGTCCATGACCGTGAAATCATGGCCTTTATGTCCTCAGGGGTCGGTTTGTCCAGACTTCTTTTTCCGGTTATTGTGATTGCCCTCGTTGCCAGTGCGGCCTGTGCCCTTTTTTCCACGTATCTTGTCCCGATGAGTCACTCTGCCACCAAAAAGATTTTTTTCCATTTGGCAAAGGAAAGGATCGAGCAGGGGCTGGACGCAAAAAGTTTTAGCAAGGATATCAAGGAGGTGGTCATTTATGTGGATCACTTTGATAAGGATACCAAGAAGTTGTCCGGGGTATTTATCGTTGATAACCGCGAAAAGGATAATCCGATGACCGTGGTGGCGCAACAAGGTGAATTAATGACGAGTTTAAGCGAAATGCGGTTAACCCTTACCCTGAGGAACGGAAGCCTCCATCGCGCCGCCGACAAGACCGTCCAGACCATTCGTTTCGAGATCTATTCCCTTGCTCTTCCCCTGGAGATCCCCGGCTATGTGGCCGGATTTGGTACGGTCCAGGTCGGCAGGAAGGGTATGATGATCGGCGACCTTTTGACGGAGATTAAAAAGGTTGGCCCTCAAGGTCCGGCAGGTGCAGGTCTTTTGGTCGAATTTCATAAGCGCCTGGTATTCCCGGTGGGCTGCCTTATCTTGGGTCTGTTGGGTATTCCCCTGGCATTCCAGACCGGTTTTGCCAGCCGAGCCCTTGGCACTATTATTGGTCTTTTGCTTTTTATTCTGTATTATTTTCTCACTGCGACGGCGAAGGTGCTGGGCGAAAACGGGACAGCGCCGGTAACCCTTGTTATGTGGACTCCCAATCTGATATTCACTGTTCTTACCATCATCTTGTTATTCCGGTCCGCGAGGATCGGGGTACTTCCCGTTAGTGATTCGCCAGTAGTCCTGCTGGCATGGATCCGTTCCTTATTGTTTACCTGGCGAAAGAAGACAGATTGAAAAAAAACCGTAAGTTCAAACCAGTTATTCATAGGCTTGAGTATCTTGGCTTCCGGGTTGTCCTGTTATTGCTGGGGCTCATTCCAGAGAGGTTTCTCTATTTTTTTGGCCGTGGTATCGGTCTTTTTGTCTATCATTGGTTAAGGATTCGACGGGCGGAGACGATGGCCAATCTTCGTCTGGCATTGGGGGACACCTTGAGCGAGGCGGAATTGACGCACACGGCCCGTGAGGCATATGCAAACGTTGCCCTCTCGTTTATGGAGGCCTTGTTGCTGCCGAGGTTTAAGGGACGGTTGACTACCCTCATTGATTTATCCGGGTGGGAAATGGTGGATAAAAACTTTCAAAAGGGCAGGGGCCTCATTGTGGTGACCGCCCACTTGGGCAACTGGGAGTGGGGAGGGGCAGCCTTTTCCGCCACCGGCAACCCTTTTACCGTGGTGGTGGCCCGACAAACCAATCCCTTTGTCGATTCGGATATGAATGCCGTAAGGCAGGCATGTGGAATGAAGGTTGTTCCTTTGGGGCCTGCCAGCATCAAGTATCTTATTCAGTCACTGAAACAAAAGGAGGCAGTGGGGCTGGTCGCCGATCAGAGTGCGGGCCGTAAAGGGGTGTTGGTCAAATTTTTTGACCATTGGGCCTCAACTCCACCTGGTCCCGCCCGCCTTGCCTTGCGATACGGAGCGCCAATGGTGGTGGCGGTGTTGGTGAGAACGGGGAAGTGGCATTTTCGAAGCATTTTCAGAGAGGTTGAAGTGCGGGACGGGGACACCGTGGAGAGCGTGACCCAAAGATTTACCACGGTGTTGGAGGAGATAGTCAGACAATACCCGGATCAGTATTTCTGGATGCACCGCCGCTGGAAGATCCGTCGCCTGGCACGACCTGGGTCCATGGATTCCGTTGATCAGAAAGGTCCAGGAAGATAAGGGCAGCACACCCACGAGGCCGTATAGAGGCCGTATAAATGACCGATCCCACTTTGTCATCCACACCCAGCCGCTATTCCATAAAGTGTAAGGCTATGGAATAGGTGAATTCCGGTATCTTCTATCACCCAAATATTCTTAATGGTTTATAATGATTTTTTCGATAAATATGATAAAGATATCGATTCATCTTCGTGACCTATGCAGGAGAATAATGATATAAGAGTACTGGGGTTAACCATGTAAAAAGGTTGGGTTGGACGATGGCTGATGAGTTAATGCTCTTTAAAGGCGTCCCGGTATTTGATGGTCAATTCGTCTTGTCCATATCCAAGGATAAGATGTCGGCGCTGTTGCGGCCAACGGACATGAATGAGACAGCAGGTTTTGATCGTTCTCGTCTGCAGGCCGAACTGAATGCCCATGGCGTGGTGTTCGGTCTTCTGGATACGCCCATGCCAATAGAAAACGGGAATGCCTATTGTGTGGCGCGGGGTGTGTCGTCGATTGATGGTGAGAATGCCAGGGTCAAACTCCATGTCCGGCCTGCCGCCCCCCAAATGCCTAAAGAATCATCCTCTTCAAAGGAGAGGGTTGATTACCGGGAGTTGCAATCTATTGTCAATGTCTCTAAGGGCCAGATGTTAGCAGAAAAAATCCCTCCCACCCCCGGCATTCCAGGCACGAATGTTCTTGACGAACCCATAAACCCCAAACCGGGTAAGGACGTGATCCTTAAGGTTAGTAACGGGGTAGAGGTGTCTCCGGACGGTATGCTCCTCTCGGCAGCCGTGGACGGTAAATTCGTCATGATGGAGGGAAAGCCCGCGGTACTCACCAAACATGTGATTCCCGAGGATGTGGACATGAGCGTTGGCCATGTCGATTTTGTGGGAGAATCCTTAGTCGTTGGAGGCTCGGTCTCCCCTGGGTTCAAGGTGCATTGTAAAGGGGATATTGAAGTCGGAGACGGGATTGAGAATGCCAGGCTTGATGCAGAAGGTAAGCTGACGATTAAAGGGAGGATCGGTGAACACAGTGAGGTGCGGTCAATAAAGAATATGGTCATCCGTTTGGCCGAAAACTCCATCCTGGAAACAAAGGGAGGCCTGACGGTGGCGGATTACGTGATGCAATGTTCCTGCCTGGTGGGGGAAGATATGCGGGTTACCCAAGGAAAAGGGGCAGTGATCGGAGGCCGTTATGTAATCGGCGGGTCCTTTCATGTAAAGGAGCTGGGTAATTCTGCGGAGGTGAAGACCTATGTGAGTGTGGGGATCAAACCGGAGATCTGGGAGGAGAAACGTAAGCTTGAAGAGGAACAAAAGATCTGGCCCGAAAAACTCAATGAGGTGATCCGGAATATAAGCTCCCTTGAACAACTGAAAAAGAAGCAGGGAGGACAGCTACCCCCTGATAAGGAGGCGCTGCGCAAAAAACTCAACAAGATCATGCCGGAAATCATCAGGCAGATCGAAAAACTCAAGGAATCGGAAAAAGAGATAAAGGAAAGACTCGAAAAGGCCATTCATGAAAGGATCTTTGTCTATGGCACGCTATTCACCGGTGTGACGGTTCAGGTGGGAACCGTGGCCCGGGATGTCACCCTCGCCGAGGAAAAAGTAGTGGTTCAGTACCAAGGACCAGGAGAGATCGCGATCCGAAAAATGACCCCCGATGAATACAAGGCCGGTACGGTCTTTAAGAAAGGCGGGAAATAGTCCGGCCCCCCGACTAGGGGGCTATGGCCCCTCCTCAGGTGAAGCCTGATCCGGCCGTGCAGGCATAGCAATGGTCACTGATGGCAATGGGAGTGCCGGAAGGGGGTAGGGTCTTGAGGGTCGAGATATGTCTTTGTTCCATTCCCAGGTAGAGCCCGGCAGCAAGATTAAAGTCGCAGTCGAAAAGATAGCCGTCCCAGGAGACGGAAACCAGGGACCGGCACATCAGATTATTAACCGTGGCCGGGTTAAAGCTCGCCGCCAACCTTTCCATGTAAGACCGTAAATTCCCGGACCCTTCCAGCCACCTACGATACCTGCCCAGAGGGACATTGGCAAAGGTATAAAGATTATTAAAGGATATTCCCCATTTTTTCCCCAATTCCTGTTTGAATCTCTTTTCTGCCTGGCATTGAGCGACCGGTAAAAAGGCGCCCGCCGGATTGGCGACCAGGTTGAGCTCAAGGTCGGAATGGTCTTGACCATAGCCGAGGCCGTTTAGTTTTTTGAGCATATCGATACTTTTTTCCCACACCCCTTTCCCCCGCAGGGAGGCGGTTTGTTGGGAATTAGTGGACGGAAAGGAGGCAATGATGGCCACGCGATAGGCCTGCAACCGGCCCAGGAGATCTTCCGATTTTTTCTCTGCCAGGGCCGTGAGGTTAGACCGGATCATGATTTTGGTTGTCAGGGGCGCGATATGGTCAAGGAGATATTCGAGATCAGGAATCATCTCCGGGGCCCCGCCCGTAATATCAATCACCTTAAATTGCACCCTGGACGCATAGGTAATAACCTCATCCATGGTTTCCCGATGCATTATCTCCTCGCGGTCAGGACCTGCCTCGACATGGCAATGGCAACAGGTCTGATTACAGAGGAGACCGACATTTACTTGCAGGGTGTGGGTCTGGTCCCGGAGCAGGTTAAGCCCATATTTTTCCAGGGTATCGGCAAAGGATGGCACGATGGGGGCGTTGCCTGGTCTCATACACATTACAGTGATATTTTTTTGGCGATCTTGCGCATCTGGAGACCATGGACCAGGGAGGCGCCACCCCGAATGGCGGTGACCACATGAATGGCCTCGGTCATCTCGGCAAGATGGGATCCCTTTTCCAGACAGGCCCTGGTATAGGCATCGATGCAGTATGGGCATTGAACGGCATGGGCCACGGCCAGGGCGATAAGCGCCTTTTCCCGCTCGGTGAGGGCGCCTTCGGCAAATACTGCATTATAGTAGTCGAAAAATTTCTGCGCCAGTTCCGGCGCCTCCTCGCCAACCTCCTCGAATCTGGGAAGATCTTGGGGATCATAATAGGTTGACATGATTTTTCTCCTGTTTGACGATGACGTTCCATGAAAAGAGACAGGGGTGTTACCCCTTGATATTTCCTAGCATGAAGTCTCTTCCTTTACAAGGGGGAGAGAAGAGATCAGTGGGTACTGTCCGGCCAGGAAGGCAAGAAAGGTCTGATAAAGGGGGGGAAGGGTCTTGCCCAGGGGGGTTATGATGTAGAAGTGCCGGTCCATTTTTAATCCCTCGATGCGGACCTGTTCGAGAATACCATTGTTTATTTCTTCTTCGATCGCCAGGCGAGAGAGTATGGAGGCCCCAAGCCCCGCCTTGACCGCTTCTTTGACCGAGGCGGAAGATCCCAGGGTGGCGACCACCAGGAGGTGCTTGCCGGAGATTTTTTTGCCTCCCAAGTGGTATTCAATGGTTTTTCTCGTTCCTGAACCCTCTTCGCGCAGGATAAGGGGGATTTTTTTCAGTTCTTCGAGGCTTACTGTGCCCTTGTCAATACTCCCTTTTTTGGCCACCAGTAAAAGTTCGTCCCTTATAAAGGGCTGATAAAGAAGACCCCGTTCCG
>CAZDYX010000248.1:0-523 GCA_964509775.1 uncultured Desulfobulbia bacterium
CGGGGCCGGCGTCCTTCACTCAGACGGCCACCCTCCAGTCTTCTCTCCGGGAGCTCGCCGTCGGCGGCACCTTTGCCGGGAGGCATCAGGTCGTCGAAGAGCTGGGAAAAGGCGGGATGGGCCGGGTCTATAGAGCCTTTGACGCTGAAATCAAGGAGCACGTCGCCCTGAAGATCTTGAACCCCGACATCGCCTCGGACGAAAGCGTTATCGAGCGGTTTCGCAATGAACTGAAGTTTGCCCGCAAGATCTCCCACCGCAACGTCTGCCGGATGTTCGACCTGGGTGAGGAGAAGGGGACGTACTTCATTACGATGGAGTATGTTTCCGGGGAGGATATGAAGAGCTTCCTCAGGAGGGCGGCGCCGTTGAGCCCGGGCCGGGCGATCTCCATCGGCAAACAGATCTGCGAAGGCCTGGCCGAGGCTCACCGGCTGGGGGTAGTGCACCGTGACCTGAAGCCCGGCAACATCATGATCGATAAGGAAGGTAACGCCCGGATCATGGATTTCGGGATAGCCAG
>CAZDYX010000248.1:533-1465 GCA_964509775.1 uncultured Desulfobulbia bacterium
CCCTGCTCAAGAGAGTCGGACAGCCGGCTCATTCTTTGGTGCTTGGAAAAAGACAAGGAGAAAAACAGGCAAAGCATTTATTATGGCTATTGGCGATCATATCAAAAAGAAAAATCCTCAGTTAGAACTGGATTTCCCTAAAAGATAGTTTACGAGCAGCGGTTCCAGCCGCAGTTCGGGCAGACGGGGCACCTCTCGTCCGGCAGCGTCGCGCCGCAGATCTTGCAGATCGTCAGAAAGAAGGAGCGGCTGTGCTGGCTTTATTTTAAAAGGAAATTGTAGGGCAGAAAAAAGGGTGTTTTTATCGCCGATAGGCCTCCCCCTCCTTCTGTCCTGGAGCAGGCCGCCCTGATTGCGGCCGAGCCCAGTGTGGAATATTTGTCATCCTCAATCTGAAGTTATCCCGAAGCTGAGGGGAAGTCTATCGTCTTTCCTGCGGTCTGGAAGGTTTTTTTGGACGGCGGCCCACCCTCCGCCGAATTTTTTGTTCTATTGAAATCCATCATCTTCCGGCAATATACTCTTTGTGTGTCCGCCAGCAGGATTTTGGGGCTCGAAGAGGAGAGAGCTCAGGCGATCCCAAAAAGGAATTTCCTATGCCTGAAACCAGTGCGACGAAAAAAGCAATTTCCCTTTTAATTTATTGAATGGTTGATGCAAACAAATCTGCGAAAAAGATCAACGAAAAGGTAGCAGCAGCATAACCACCAATAAGCATACCAAAGACGGGGTCCTTACAAGCAAAATATGAGGTAGTCTGTTTGTCGAAGCTCGTGCGGCAGGACGGCCCCTCCCAGGAGACCATGGATTATCTGGAGTTCATCACCCGCGTGACTTCTCACATCCCGGACAAGGGCCAGGTCATGGTCCGCTACTCCGGCTTATGCATAGCTCAGCATAAGCCGGATTGAACGAAACCGATGCGCGGTGGA
>CAZDYX010000248.1:1475-5721 GCA_964509775.1 uncultured Desulfobulbia bacterium
GGAATATCATATCTTTGATAAAGCGAAGGGGCTTCGTGAGGCAACGTAGCATTTTGCCAATTGAACGAAACCGCTGCGCGGTGGAGAACCTGTCTGTCGCGGTATTGGCCGAGAGACGAGTTGCCCTTCCTGGTTAGTCCTATTCAACCGTAAAGCAAGATCCCGTATAGTCTTCCTTGGCCCCCAGGGTGGGAGCCCAACTTCGGCAAGATGCCGTTTTAAAGGAGGACTCATGGGTATATTTCGAGACATGATGGAGCGTGATCTTCAGATTCGAGGTTTCAGTCCGTGCACGCAGCAATGTTACCTCGGTCGCGTGAGAGAGTTTGTTCGCTACTTCATGCGGCCGCCAGACCAGTTAGCCATCGACGAGATCAACCGCTATCAACATCACCTGACGCGGGAAAGAAAGGTGTCCTGGGCTGTGTTCAACCAGTCGGTTGCAGCTCTGCGGTTCTTCTATGGGACCACTCTCCAGAAGGACTGGGACATCAAGCGTATTCCGTACCAGAAGACTGGCCGCAAGCTTCCTATCGTATTGAGTCAACAAGAGGTGAAGACCCTGTTGGAAACGCCGAGGAACATCAAGCACCGAGCCATACTGATGACGACCTATGCCGGGGGGTTACGGGTTTCGGAGGTTGTCGGGCTCCGTGTGACAGACGTCGATAGTCAACGAATGACGCTTCGCGTCGAACAGGGCAAAGGTCGTAAGGACCGTTACGTGATGCTCTCCGCCAAGCTGCTCGGCGTGCTACGCGAGTACTGGAAGGCCGTGCGGCCTCAGCAATGGCTGTTTCCGGGCCAGATTCCTGAGCAGCATCTGACCCGTAGCGCTGTGGAACGGATTTTCTACCAAGCGAGGGACGCGGCGGGCATCGCCAAGAAGGTCTCTGTCCACTGCCTTCGTCACTGCTTCGCCACGCACTTGCTGGAAAGCGGGGTGAATATCCGGAAGATCCAGTGTCTACTCGGCCACAGGAGTCTCCAGTCAACCCAGATCTATACGTATGTCGCCAGGGACTACCTCGACAACACACCGAGTCCGCTGGATATCCTTCCCGACCTCTGCCCAGAAAAGGGCTAATCCATGCACGTCCCCGCCGACCATCGGGGCGGCACGGAGCGCCCAAAGCTGGAACTTGCTGACATATTCCGCCAGTACGGCGACAGTCTATCAGGCCTCAGCACCCAGCAAGCACGGGTTGTCCGAGCCATCACCGATTGCCGCACTGCAGCCCTGAGCGGTCACATCCAGCAGTGTGATCATTGCGGCTACCAGCAGATCTCGTATAATTCCTGCCGCAACCGTCACTGTCCCAAGTGCCAACACCTTGAGCAAGTGCGCTGGGTCGAGGAGCAGAGGGAGCATCTGCTGCCCACGCAGTATCATCATCTCGTCTTCACCGTCCCGGATGTCCTTCATCCTCTGTTCCTGGCCAATCCAAGACACGCCTACAATCTGCTCTTTGCGGCCGTAGCGGAGACCCTGCAGGAGGTGGCCCTTCGCCCCAAGAATCTCGGAGCCAAGATCGGTTTCTCTTCGGTACTCCACACCTGGACCCAAACACTTCTGTACCATCCTCACGTCCACTGTATCGCCACCGGTGGAGGCCTTCACTCAGACGGCTCCCGTTGGGTCTCCGCCAAGCCAGGATTTCTGTTTTCGGTTCGCATCTTGGCCAGGGTCTTCAGGGGCAAGCTATTAAACAAACTCGAGAAGGCCCTGGACAAGATGACTCACCGCAGCAGCGATCCCAGGGATCTCCTGCGCCAGGCTGCCCGTAAGAAGTGGGTCGTCTACAGCAAACCTCCTTTGGCCGGGCCAGAGCAAGTCCTCAGGTATCTCGGGCGATACACCCGCCGGATCGCAATCTCCAACGGACGGTTGATTTCCATGAAGGACGGGAAGGTGACTTTCCGATGGAAGGACCGCGCTCACGGCGACCAAGAAAGATCTCTGACCCTCGAGGCCGGGGAGTTCATGCGGCGATTTCTCCTCCACGTCGTCCCCGAGGGCCTGATGAGGGTCCGACACTACGGGCTGTTTTCCAACACATCCAAACACAAGGTCATCGCCTGGTGCAAGGAGTTGCTGGGTATCGAAGCGACGATGACCAGCCTCACCGATGAGGGCGAAGACCAGGAAACCCCGCAGGAAATGCTCAGTCGCCTGACCGGCAGGGACGTAACTCTCTGCCCACAATGTAGAACAGGGCACTTGATCCTCAAAGAGAAGCTGCCTGCCCTCCGGCTTCAACCTCTCCTTCAACCCAAAGGGCGAGCACCATGAACAACAGACATCTGCTCAATTCAGTGCCACGATTCGCTGACCCATTGTGGCGTAATCTGTTCTGGCGGCAATCGCCATCACCAAACCCACCCTCCCGTAGGTCCCGACATCTCTGTAAATACCGTCCCTTCGGCGCCTTCTCGAACGACCAGATCCACAAACCAACGACCTTAGAGACTGCTCAGGCTCTTCAAGTCTGAGAATCGGCAACAATCCCCATAGGACAGGCCCTCGAACCGCGGCTTCGTTCAACAGGTCGTTGACGGAATCGCTTCGCGACTCCGCAAACAACCCTATTTATTATATCGATGCGAAAGATCAGAGATTATGTTGAGCTCAACATAATCTTTAATCTTACACATAGGTAATCTCTCCGCTGGCATCCAAGCCTCCTTTCTTTAAAATCAGGAAGGCTTAGCATACCTTTTCCTTCAGAGATTACCCAGAGTCGGCTTTTCACCTTTTTCATTCCGACCGATTCCGGCCACCTGTTCCGACAAGAGGCCAAAAAGTGGCCGGCTTCCCTCGGAAAATACACTTCTCAATGCATCCTCTTTGAGCTGGGTCAAAATATCCTGAAAAATTTAAAAATCCCACTTGACAATTAAATCATTATTAATATACTATGTTGATAGACTAAATAGGCCTTTAATAACGAGGATGAAAATTTCCACAAGGGTTAGTTACGGGATGAGGATGATGTTGGAATTGGCGCTCCACTGGAATAGTGGTCCTGTTCGTCTTAAGGATATAGCTGAGCGTCAGGATATCTCCAAAAAATATTTAGAGCAGATTGTAATACTGCTTGATGCAACTGGTCTTGTGAGAAGCATTCGTGGACCTGGCGGGGGATATGTTTTATCAAGGGAACCCAATGATATACGGCTTAATGAGATTGTGAGAATTTTAGGCGGGCCGCTGACTTTAATCGAGTGTGTGGAACAGCCCCAATACTGCTCACGTGTCAATATCTGTGCAACACGAGATCTCTGGCGAAGGATGGCTGACGCGATTTCCCGAGTTTTGGAACCTGAAACTCTACAGGATCTGGCAAATAAGCAATTATCTCTGGGAGTAGTCAATAGCAAAAATTGCTGACAATTACTAGGAGAAATTTATGCATTTAACACTTCATTTTGTTCCACCTGTTGCGATACTGTGCCTTGTCTTTTGTGCAACCACTCTTCCCCTCTATTACTTGCTGAGACACGACCTACAAGCCTGCATCTGTACTAACCCGCGGGGATAAACAGGCTAGCCTCGCGGGTATCCCTTTATTCTATAAACTTCACGAAAATCCCCCTTACCTCAGTCCACTCGCCCAATAGGAAGAGGAAGGGTGAGGGAGAATAAATAGGAGGATAAATATATGTGGTACAACAATATGTTAGAAACAATTGGTAAAACACCGCTCATTAAACTTAATCGCATCCCGGAGAAGGAAGGTATTAAGGCAACTATCCTGGTCAAAGCGGAATTCTTTAATCCAGGGGGCAGTGTCAAAGACCGGATTGCCTTAAGTATGGTGGAAGATGCCGAACGCCAAGGGCGACTTAGACCTGGTGGTGTGATTGTAGAGGGCACTTCAGGTAACACGGGTATTGGTTTAGCCTTGGTCGCGGCGCTTAAGGGGTATCGTTGCATCTTCACCATCACGGACAAGCAGAGTCAGGCAAAAATAGACCTGCTCCGTGCCCTGGGTGCCGAGGTGATTGTCTGCCCTACCGCCGTGGCGCCGGACGACCCCCAAAGTTATTACTTCGTTGCTAAGAAATTGCATCAGGAAACGCCTAACTCTATCTATCCGAACCAGTATGAAAACCCGGCTAATCCAGCCATACATTACCGGACCACCGGATCTGAAATTTGGGACCAGACTGAAGGCAAAATTACACATTTGGTGGCTGGAATGGGCACGGGAGGCACGATTACCGGCACAGGAAAATTCTTGAA
>CAZDYX010000249.1:0-5714 GCA_964509775.1 uncultured Desulfobulbia bacterium
TTAGGGGCAGAGCAACGAACGTATCAGACACGAATAGGATCTCATCAGCAAGTTCCAATGCTCTGAACTTAGCGTAATTTAATTTTTCTTCTTTACCTATCCACCTAAACACCTACAGTCTATCCACCTGAGTAGTTACCAATATACCGGGACAAGGAATTATTGGCAACGGCGTCCCGGACATCTTTCTTGTCCGGATTTTTTTTGGGCAGCCTCTTAGAACTTTTTTAAAAGTACGGTATACTCTTGGGTCATGAAAAAACGTCCGAAATCCATAAAACCAGTCCCGGGAGAACGTCCCAAACCCGGTATCGCCATTGTCGGCAACATGAATGTGGGCAAATCCACCCTGTTTGCCCGGATGTGCGGCGCGGAGAAGACCAGTATCAATTTTCCGGGCACGACCGTCACCATCACCCGGGGCCAGGTCCGGGGGACGGACCTGTATGTCCTGGATACCCCCGGTATCTATTCCATCTTCTCAAGGGACGAAGACGAGACCGTCTCCCGTGACCTCCTCCTGCCGCATCATTCCGCGGGCGACATCAACGGGATCATCCTGGTTGCCGACGCGAAAAACCTGCGGCGCTCCATCGCCATTGCCCTGCAGTATGCCGAATACGGGCTGCCGATGCTTATGGCCGTCAACATGATCGACGAGACCGCATCCCGGGGCATCACCATCGATTACACCATGCTTTCCGAGATACTCGGCATTGAGGTCTGCACCACCGTGGCCCGGGATGGGATCGGGGTACGAAGACTTATCGCCAAACTAGGCGAGATGCGGTCTTCCCTGATCCGGTGTGAATACCCGGAAAAAACAGAGCAATTCCTCACTATTACAGAAAAGCTTCTTAGATCCCCGGCCTTTTCCGCCCGGGCAGCCGGTCTCCTCCTGCTCGCCGGGGACCGGAGCGTCGAGCAATATGTGGCCAGGAATTTCGGGGAGGCAATGCTTGTCCAACTGCGGGATCTTGCCGAGGAACACCGGCGGGAAAACGGGATCCCCTTTGATGTGCGCCTGGGAACCCTCTACAACAACCGGGCCGACCAGATCGCCAAAGAGATCCAGACCGTGGACCCTCCGGAGCGAAGCCCTTTCCTGGCCAAGTTCGGAGACTGGTGCACAGAGCTCCATACCGGGATTCCCATTGCCCTGGCAGTGATTACCCTGCTTTATCTTTTCGTGGGAAAATTCGGGGCCACCTTGCTGGTGGACGCCATTCAGGGATTACTCTTCGAGCAACTCATCATTCCCTGGATCGCCGTGGTGGTCGCGTACATACCAGTGCCATTCCTGCGCGACTTGATCATGGACCCGAATTTCGGCATCCTGCCCGCCGGCGTCTTCCTTGCCCTGGGCCTGGTTATGCCGGCTATTTTTTGTTTTTATCTTGCCTTCGGTATCCTGGAAGACTCCGGCTATCTGCCGCGGATCTCGATCCTGCTTGATAAGGTATTCCAGGTCATGGGTCTGAATGGCAAGGGCGTCATACCGCTCGTTATGGGGTTTTCCTGCGTTACCATGGCGATTCTGACCACGCGGTCCCTGGACACGGAAAAGGAAAAAAATATCGCGGCCTTTCTTCTTTTTCTTGGCTTTCCGTGCGCCCCGCTGATGGCGGTGATGCTCATTATCCTGGAAAAAATGCCCTTTACCGCCACGATAGCCGTATTCGGGCTTATCTTCGTGCAGATCCTGGCCTCAGGTTTTCTGGCGAACAAGGTCCTTCCCGGAGCCCGCACCCACTTTATCATGGAGATCCCGCCGATGCGGATTCCCAAGGCAAAGGCGGTGTTGCGGATGGCGGCGACCAAGACCTATTTTTTCATGAAAGAGGCGGTACCGGTCTTTATCCTCGCCTCCGCCCTCGTCTTTTTCTTTGATCGGTTTGGTGGGCTCGCGCTGATAAAGCAGGTTTCAAGGCCGGTGCTCAGCACCCTCATGGGGCTTCCGGAACAAAGCACCCAGGTGTTCATCAAGACCTTTGTCCGCCGGGAGAGCGGCGCGGCCGAACTGGAGCACCTGCGCCAGGTCTATACCAACCTGCAAATGGTAGTGAACCTGCTGGTGATGACATTCATCGCCCCCTGCCTCAACTCCACGATCGTTCTCTTTAAGGAACGGGGGATCAAACGGGGGATGGTAATCTGGATGGCGGTGATGCTCTATGCCGTGGTCATGGGCATTGTTGTCAACCATGGGTACCGTTTGTTGGGGATAACCTTTTCCTGAAAAGAGGAGAAACACCTATGCTGAGTGAAAAGCTGGAAGAAATTTTAGAGTCGGTCTGGACCGCCGGTGAAAACAAAAACTACTCGGTGGAGGCAATCCGGAAAGATTGCGCCGTGGATTTTGATGAGGCCGACCTGGACGCGCTTGAGGCCCAGGGCCTGATTGTTCGCAGCTCCGGGAAGGTCCTGTTTTCCGAAGAGGGTAAAAAGGTGGCGGAAGGCATTATCCGGCGGCACCGCCTGGCCGAGGTTCTGGTGACGAGCATCCTCAATATCAATCAGGCCGATGTGGAGGAGGTCGCCTGCAAGGTAGAGCATGGGCTCCTGCCCGAGGTCGAGGAATCCATCTGCACCCTCCTCGGCCATCCGGATGTCTGCCCGGACGGAAAACCTATCCCTATGGGCCGGTGCTGCTCGGACCAACGCAAGGTGGTGAATAACGTCGTGGTGAGCCTTGCCGAACTTAAGCCCAACGAACGGGGCAGGATTACCTACATTAAGCCGGCCAGCCACTCAAGCTTCCGCCAGCTCATCGCCTTTGGCCTGCACCCCGGCGTTGTGGTGACGGTTCACCGCACCCAACCGGCCTTTTGTGTTAAATTTGAGCAAACCGAACTTGCCCTGGACAAGGAAATCGCCGGCAATATCTTTGTCTGGAGGGTCAGTAATAATCAGGTGTCCTGACATTACCTTATGCCAGATCAGCAAACCGTCCGGTGGTCTTTCGCAGGCGGATGGAGAGATTCCGGGTCAGGTTCCGCAGGAATTTAAGCCCCACGAGGGGATTTTGCTGACAGACTGACTCAAAGCGGGTTCGCGTGAGCAACAGCAATTCCGAGGGGATCTTCACCACCACGGTGGCCGACCTCGAAAACTCATCCACGATGGACATCTCACCCACACAGCAGCCCCGATCAAAGGTAGCGATAATTATGGGCCGCAAATCCACCGCCTCCAGGCGGACCTCGACCTTCCCCTCCACGATAAAAAACAGATAGTCGCCAATATCGCCCTTCTGGAACAGCACCGTATCAATCGGAAAATAACGGAGGCTCAAATTGCTGGTGAAATAGTCGAGTTCGGCGTCGGTAAATTCTTCAAAAAACGGAAGTTCCGAAAGAATATGCTTGATTCTGCCGATGGGGGTGACATTTTCTCTATTCATGATGGTCACTGTTCTTTTGATATTAACATAAAGATCCGGTGCAGGCCGGTAATCCCCTTGAGCTCAAAAAGTCCGACCAGACGAAGCTCGATCCCGGCCATATCCTGTATTTCGCGAGCAACGGTCTCGGTAAGAAAAATCCGATTTTTTGCCGGCATCTCCTCTTTTGTCATGCTGCCTTCCAGGGGGATCAGGCCCTCGGGCTTAAGGCCTTCCACCCGGAAGGCCGTATTCACCGCCAGCCCAAGGCGATCTCCGGCAGGGTCCAGTTTGCACTCGCCGAAATGGACAGCGATGCGCAGGTCAATTTTCTTTGTCGGCTCAACAATGGCATTGGAGGCCTTGATCCGGGCCAATACCTCCCGGGCAAACCCCACGGCATTGCTCGTCGCCGGAAAGGTGAGGAGAAAACCGTCGCCGGTCCCTTTCTGAAAACAACATCCCGCCTTTTGCGCGCCGGCGCTCACTATTTGGGCCAGGGTCTTGAGCAGGCCAAAGGAGAACTCATTTCCGTATTTGGTCACGATTTCCGTTGAATTGCACATGTCAATGACGACAATGGCCTCGATCACGGTGGTCCCGGCCGGAGGTGATTGTCTTACCACGACTGTCTGCTCGGCAGAGGGCTCGGCAGCCGCCATATCCCGGAGGGTGAAACTCTTTCCCGTCAGTTCTTTTAAGGCCTTCGCCGCCGCGATTCTCACCTCTTCGTGAGGATCAGCGAGTGTTGCCTTTATGTCCGACACAGCATCTTGCATCTTGAGCTTACAAAGCCCCAGGATCGCCTCGATGCGCATGCGCTGGTTCTTGTCTGTCAGGCAGACCTTCAGAAGTTCAATCGCCCTGGCACCTCCAATCTCGGCAAGCGCCGACGGTACCACCCATTTTACCTCCTCGTCTTCCAGCCTTTTCGCGAGCGACTCTACGGCACGCGGGTCGCGAAGCCGGGCCAGGGCGGTTATCGACTTTTCCCGGACCCACCAGTCCGGGTCATTTAAAAGGCCCATGAGGGGCTCAAAGGCCGAGGGCTCAGCCACCCGGTTAAAAAACTCCACGGCACAGCGCCGCAAGGATTCATCCCGGGACCGGATCATAGCGATAAATCCTTCGACCACCCTTGAGCCCTTCAAGTCGGTCAGACAGTCCGTGGCGATCTGGCGCACCCACCAGTCAGAATCCCGCATGGCCTCCATAAGGGCATCGCAGGTCTTCGGGTCTTTGAGGTTGTTCAACACCTCAACGGCGCATCGTCGGACGTTGACATCATCGCTTGCCAGCAGATCCACGATATCGGGCACGATATCAGCGTCGGCGACCTGGATCAGACACTCGGTGGCCTTCTGCCGGACCATGAGGTCGTTATCTCTAAGGAGTTCCAGGACGGGCCGGGCAGCCCGTTTGTCCCCGATGGCGCCCAGGGCGTCCATGACCAGCTTGTTCATCTGAGGGTCACGGTCTCGGAGTCTTTCAAGCAGGGGGGGAACGCTTGCCGGATCCTTCATTTTACCCAGGCGTTTCACGGCAAACAGGCGCACCTGCCAGGCCTCATCGTGGAGCGCGCTGATGATGAGCTTCTTGCTCGCTTCATCGTTGATTTCACCCAAGATCTTGATAATGGCCTTTTTGAGCTCGGAATCAGCGCCGTTAAAAATGGATATCAACATCGGCACGCAGGATAGGTCCCTGAACATGGCCAGAAGCTAAATGGCATTGGTCCGGGCATAAAGGTTCGGACTCTTGAGTAATTCCACCAGGAGAGGCACTGAAGACCTTTCCCACCGCTTCATGATCATTTCCTTGGCAACGCGGCGTACCTCATCATAGGGCTCACCCAACAGGGAAACGATGTCTTTCAGGGCGGAGTCGTCACAGATTTTTTTTAGCAGGCGCTGCGCCTTCTCGGCGGTAAGCCTTTTTTGCTGGAAGGCCTCGATGGTGTGTTTGAGGGCAGATTTACCAAATTTTTCGAGCTCCGAGAGCACGGAAAACTCGTCGGTGTTCGTTTTGGCTGCGATATATTGACCCAGCAGTTTTTTTATTTTTCTGCCTTCAAAAAAGACATCGACAAACATCATATGAAGATACCATGCGTAGATGAACGTACAATCATATTTTTTTCGAACCACCCACCGCCGATTTTCGTTTTCGTGGAGCGGCCAGGAACTATTCCCAGGATAAAACAATCAAACCCAAAAACATTACTTCATAAAATCACCAGAATCTGGTATGGAAACAAGTAAAATTATGAGCCGGTTGCAAAAGTCGTCACCCCGGTGAAAGCCGGGGTCCAGTACTTTTTAACCATTTAATC
>CAZDYX010000250.1:0-802 GCA_964509775.1 uncultured Desulfobulbia bacterium
GGTTATTCCCCCTATCCACCTAAACACCTACAGACTATCCACCTGAGTAGTTACAGCAAACCGTTAATAAGTGCCCTGGTCAGGGAAACCGCTGTGGGATGGCGCATTATCAACACCTCGCCGCCGGCCATAAGCATGCACACCGAGGTAATCGCCTCCATCAATACCCCCCGGCGCTCCTGATCACCCATATGACCATCGGTGGGAAGCCTGCATTCCTTGGTCTTCCACACCTCACGGCCCAGATTGCAGATAAACGGGGACTGCAGTTTGTCATCGTTTTGGGTGAGCGCCGCAAGTCTTATGCGCTCCATGACCGAATAGGCATATTCAATCCCGTAGCCAAGGGCGCCGATGGATGGATCGATGAGGACCTTGTCCAGGGAGACGCCCATATTCTCAAGGAGGATATTGAGTTGCTTGGCCAGATTTACGTCTATCGGAGATGAGGCGGTCATGGTGTGCTGAAAGGCTATGGCTGTTGCCCCCAGCGACCGATAGTTACTGTCCGCCAGGGGAGCAAGACATATCCGTTTGTTCCCGATGATAGCCGTCACCTCGCGCAGGGTCTCGGTATCCTTCTCCGCATTGCCGCAGCCCCACAAAATGATCGGCACGTCCACCGCATTGATGACCTCGGCAGCGTCCTTCGCGGCATCTCCGGCCTTCCGGTTCTGGCCGTTGGGATCGGTGCTCACGAGCGATAAGCAAATAGCGGCCGCCCCAAAATCTTTTACACACTTTTGGGACCAGGCCACAGGATTTCCAAGCACACCGCTATAATGGCGGGAAAGGCTTATCG
>CAZDYX010000250.1:812-2692 GCA_964509775.1 uncultured Desulfobulbia bacterium
CCAATCATCGGGTTCCAAATCCAGGACTTCCATGGCAATCAAGGGCTTATTGGGCATCTCACCCTCAAACAGGTGGAAGGGAAGGGCAGATGCGCCGCCAACCGCGACGGTCTTTCCTTCGTCGCCAAGCTGGACCTGGCGAATCCGTCCCTTGTATTGCACCTTATATGCGTCTTCCGGTATTCTGGCGGCCCGTTCAGCAAGAGAGCCTGCCTCACGACCGCATTTCTTGAATTCACAACAGTTCATACTTCTCTCCTTTCTTGCCAACAGCATATTAACTTTACGGTCTTGCGCCTTGGCGAAAGTTTTCGACTTTACACGAATGCATTATTCTTGACCAGCAACTTTTTCTGTTACACCGGGCAGCAAAAAGACATGCTTAAAAACAGAAATCCATCAGTAACGAATTTTACTATCTTTTTCAAGTGATTTTCGCCACTTTTTTCAGAACACGATAAATCCTGGCGGTAATCTTGTTTTAAGCAACTCATCCTACGCCTTTAAAAACCCTACTCTTTTTTTTCGCCCCCCCGTTCAGCAGCAATCCTGATAAGGATATTATTGGTATTTTTAAGACGGCCCACGATGATCCGGAAGAGATCCTTGGCCACATCCGGGTATTTTTCGATGGTCTCCATGAGCTTGTCTCCGGGAAACCGCTTGACCGTGCACCGGCCCTTGGAGACGATGCTGGCCGAACGGGGCTCGCCGGAGATGGCGGACATCTCGCCGAAATAATCGCCGGGCTGGACTATCTCCGCGATCTTTCTCCCCCCCTTCACCACCATGACCGCGCCCTGGACCAATTTGAAAAAATCCCTGTCCGTATTCCCTTCCCGGATCATCACATCCCCGTCCTCGTAACGCTCGACATCGGGATTGATAAGATAGGCGGGAAGGCTCTCTTCGGTAATCACGGTTCGTTTCAATACCTCTTCAATCGAGGTCATTCCCTCCCGGATCTTCTGTATCCCCCCCTGTCGCAAGGTCCTCATCCCCTCCTGGACCGCGACCTTGCGCAACTGTTCCTCCGGTACCTTGGCATTGATGGCCTTGGCCACCTCATCGGTCACTTCCATCAACTCATAGAGCCCGACCCGGCCCTTATAGCCGGTGCCATTACAGGCGGAACATCCCTTGGGGCCGTAAACAACGAGGCCCGTGATCTCCTCCTCCTGAAATCCCATGGCCACCAGCTCCGGGGTGTTCAGTTCGGGCACCACGGTCTTGCACTTGACGCAGAGTTTTCGGGCGAGACGCTGGGAGAGCACCATGGTGACCGCCGAGGCGACCATGAAGGGCGGGATGCCGATATCGACCAGCCGGGCGATGGTGGAGGGGCAATCGTTGGTGTGCAGGGTGCTGAAGACGAGATGGCCGGTCATGGCGGCCTTGATGGCGATCTCCGCGGTCTCCATGTCCCGGATCTCGCCCACCATGATGATATCCGGGTCCTGTCGCAGGAAGGCCTTCAAGGCCGTAGCAAAGGTCATGCCCACCTCGTTTCTCACATTGACCTGATTGATGCCCTTGAAATTGAATTCCACCGGGTCCTCGGCGGTAAGGATTTTGATATCCTCGCTGTTTAAGGAATTTAGAATGGAATAAAGGGTGGTGGTCTTACCGCTGCCGGTAGGCCCGGTAACGAGCAGGAGGCCGTAAGGCCGATCGATGCAGCGCTTTATGGTAGCAAAGGTCTCCTGCTCGAAGCCTAGCTTGGTCAGATCCACGTTAAGCGAGCTTTTGTCCAAGATCCGCATGACGATCCCCTCGCCGAACAGGGTGGGGAGGGAAGAGACCCTGAAATCGACCGCCCTGTTCCGGCCGAGCCGCATCTTGATCCGGCCGTCCTGCGGCACCCGACGTTCCGTGATGTC
>CAZDYX010000250.1:2702-5694 GCA_964509775.1 uncultured Desulfobulbia bacterium
GCGGCAGGTTCATGGACTTAAAGAGGGTACCGTCCAGACGGTAGCGCACCTGCAGGGCCTTTTCAAAGGGTTCGATATGGATGTCGCTCACCCCGGTGTTGACCGCCTTGATCAGGATGCCGTTGACGAGCTTGATGATCGGGGCATCCGAGGCGGCATACTGATCACCGGCTGCCTGCTCGTCTTCCGGGGTTTCGAGCTGGAACCCCTCGGCCGCTTCAGAGGCGAGGGCCCCGAAGTCGTCGATCCGGCTTACGGGTTCCTCCTCTTGCTCCGATTCCTCCTTAACCCCGAAGAACTTTTGATACTCCTCGTCACTGATCTTGTAATAGGTCCGATAGGCCTCGACGATGTCCCGTTCGCTGGACACGCAGACCGAAAGGGGCATCTTGACCACCGCCTGCAGGGATTCCACCGCTGCGGTGTCGGTGGGCTCGGTCATGGTGATCTGGAGGGTCTTTCCCAGCATCCGGAGCGGGAAGGCCATGTGTTTTTTGGCCTCCTCATAGGGCAGGAGCTTCAGGGCGTCCGAGTTCGGCGGCTCCCGGGAGATGATGACCGCCGGGAAATTGTGGATCCGGCTTAGGACATTGACGATGTTCTGCTCTTCGATAAAGCCCAGTTGGACCAGGATGCTGCCGAGGCGGCCCTGATGCTTTTTTTGATAGGCCAGGGCCTCTTCAAGCTGGGTGGCGTTGATATGGCCTTCCTTGCGCAGCACCTCGCCAATCCGAAGCCTGCCGGCACCGGATTGGTCCTTTACTGAACCGCTGAGGCTAGACTTTTTAGCTGCTGCTGAACCGGCAATACCTCCGGATTTCAAGGCTGGATGAGCCATCGATTACCCCGATAATGGCGAATGGGAATTGACTTCTGAAGGCAGAAAAAGATCAAAGTGTGAGTTACAGTAAGATTAAAAACGGGATCAATAATATATTGTCGGACTCGCAAAAAGCCGCTCCGCCGAGGCGACCAGGTTGATAAGTGCTTGATATTACAAGTTGGCAATTTGAGCTTTTAGACTTTTTACGAGAGCATCAATATTGTTGGCACCGGCCGGCAAGAAGCGACCGATTCGAACCTATCGAAAAGTATAACTATTCCCCGGTGGTTTTGCAAAACATCTTTTCCCTGACCTCATTCCGAAGGACTACAGGTTATTTTCGAATTTTAGTCGCAGTGCTTATGTAAATCGGGGTCCAAATAAATTGTGGCTCGTTTGGCTTGAGTGGTCATAATGTCATCTCCTTCATTGCTCCTTTAATTGTCTCTGTCTCCAGCAATAAAGGCCTCTACCATCTGGTATGCCTCGTCATCATCAAATTGTTTTGGTGGGTGTTTCATAAAATATGCGGAGGGGGATAAAATGGCCCCGGAAAGGCCTCGGTTCAAGGCCAGCTTACAGCAACGAATTGCATCAATCGCAACGCCCGCTGAATTTGGTGAATCTTCCACCGACAGTCGAAGTTCCAGATTCATGGGTACGTCTCCAAAGAGCCTTCCTTCCATACGGATAAAGCATACCTTGTTGTCGTTTTGCCAAGGAACATAATCACTCGGCCCGATATGGATATCATCGTCGTCCAATCGCTCTTGCGTTACCGCCTGCACGGCTTCCGTTTTTGATTCCTTTTTTGAAATTAACCGCGAGCGGTTAAGCATATTGAGAAAATCAGTGTTTCCTCCGGTGTTAAGTTGATATGTTCTTTCTAGTTTTACCCCTCTTTTTTTAAAGAGATCGGTCAGCACGCGATGAGTAATGGTAGCACCCAATTGGGCCTTGATATCATCGCCAATAAGAGGAAGTTTTTTTGCCTTAAAACGATCTGCCCAGGCAGGAGCGCTGGCAATAAAGACCGGAATGTTGTTGATAAAGGCTGCTCCTGCCTCCAGGGCGCACTCTGCATAGAATCGGGTTGCCTGTTCAGAGCCCACCGGCAGATAATTCAACACCATTTCAGCGCCGGATTCCCTTAAAATGTCGATAATCTCCGCCTTGGTTGCCGAAGGAACATCAGCCTTTAAAAAAGTTCGCGATTCTTTGTAGTCCCGCATATGGACTGATACACCATCTAAAGGACATCCCATCTTGACCTTGATGCCGGTGTCTGGAATATTTGGGCAAAACACCGTAGTACAGTTAGGCGGGGTAAAGATGGCCTTGCTCACGTCTTTTTCAATCTTTCGTTTATCAATATCAAAGGCAGCCGCCACATCAATATCATACGGCGTATAACCGCCGAGATCCCAATGCATAAGACCATATGCATCTTTCTGCTGTTTGTTTTTGTAGTAATAGATGCCTTGAATAAGTGAACTTGCACAATTACCCACTCCAACAATCGCTATCTTAATTGGTTTCATGTTTGTCTCTTGTAATAGCAAACGGTTTTTCTCTCGAAATTCTCCTCTTTAAGGAGATATTCATGGATTAATAGCACTCCAGCATAGAGACCCTTTTTGAAAATGAAGGGTGTGTTTTTGACATATTCTACGTATCTTTGTTTTGGATATAGAAACTTTCACGGGCGACACTCGTAATTATCAGATATGCTACGGCAAAGCAATATTCTTTCAAAAAATTTACCCTACTTTAACCTTAGCTGATCGAATTATATTTGTTATTTTGTATAACTGTTAGTTAGTTCCTGAACGGAAAGTCGGGTTGGAGCTGATCCAGCCTTGCTTGTATAGGTCCCATTATTCCCATAATTCCCAAAGGACTCAAGGGACCTAAAGGACCTAATATCCGTGAAACCCGAATTTCCGTTCAGGCACTAGTTAACGGACAGTCTACAACTCGACCGAGATATAACCTCCTATTTTTTACTCATTCCTGATAAGGGCTCCTAAAGGCCATTTTGCCGTTTGTTCGTTGACACCATCAAGGAGAAATGGTAATTTCTAAATAGTCTTGGAGGGATGGCCGAGTGGTTTAAGGCGGCGGTCTTGAAAACCGTTGAACGAAAGTTCCGTGGGTTCGAATCCTACT
>CAZDYX010000251.1:0-5675 GCA_964509775.1 uncultured Desulfobulbia bacterium
TATCACGTCGGAAGAACTGGATTCCGGCTCAACACACTGCCGGAATGACGTATTTTATGGCCATGCTGGTACCAAGAGAACGGTTACACGACTTTTGCAAGAGGCTCTCTTAATTCTGAACTCTGAACTCTGAATTTTGAAGTAATCGTAAGGTCGGCTTTGGCAGCCTTATCGCCGTAACCCGACAATTTTGACAAATTTGTGAAAGGTACTTTATTTATGTCGTGTTACGGCAAAAACCGCCTAACACGACCTACGAGAAGGGCCTGCGGATTGCCAGGTTTTGCGTAGGTCGGGTTAGGCCGTTTTCTGGCCGTAACCCGACAAGGACACTAAAAATTCCATGAAACTCTTCGTTACCCTTTTCGGTTTGCTTCTGATTTTTGAAGGATTGCCCTATGTGGCCTGTCCGGAGACCATGCAAAAGTGGCTTCAGCAACTCGCCGAGTCCTCACCCACCCTCTTGCGTCGCATTGGGCTTATTGCCATGCTTTTTGGCCTCTTCCTTTGCTATATTACCCAACGTACCAATTGGTTTAAGTGAGCTGCTGCTAGGGTTAGAATGGGGTATATTTACGATATTGAGGCCTACGATTACCACCTTCCTCCTGAACAGATTGCCCAGTATCCTCTTTCGGACCGGGATGAGTCCCGCCTTCTGCTGCTGGATTGTAAAAAAAATCGGTCGCAAAATCTGCGTTTTCGTGATCTCCTCGCCTTTTTAAAACCGCATGATCTCCTGGTGGTAAATGACACCAAAGTATTTCCGGCTCGGCTTGTTGGTACCAAGGAAACCGGCGGCCGGGTGGAACTCCTGTTGTTGGAATACCCGCTTCCGGCACTCCGAAATGATATCTTCAGTTCGTCAGTTCCAAAGGGGGGGGTTGTCTCTGTGACCTGCCTGGTTAAGGGACATCGCCTTAAGCCGGGTACAAGGCTTCTTTTTGGGGATGGACTTTATGCCTGTATTACCGAGATTCTTGCCCCTGGAAAGATTCGGGCTGAAATCCGTTATGAAGGTGACCTTGCCGCCATCATCGATGCCAAGGGAGAAATGCCGCTTCCCCCTTATATCCGTCGAAAAAGCAGTCATTCCGACCAGGAACAATATCAGACCAGATTCGCCAGCAAGGTTGGGGCCGTGGCCGCACCTACCGCCGGTCTTCATTTTTCTGATGCAATACTTGACCGGATCTGGGAAAATGAGGTGAAGGTCGCTGCAATAACCTTACATGTGGGGTATGGAACATTTTCTCCGGTGCGGGAGAAGGATATTCGAAAACACCGCCTCCACGAGGAATATGTCTCGGTATCGCTGAAAACGGCCCAGGCCATGAATCAGACCCTGGCCGCCGGCAATGAGGTTTGGGTGGTTGGCACGACAACGGCCCGGGCGCTTGAATTCGCCGCTGACGAGTGCGGAACAATTCGCGCCATCGAGGGGTGGTGCGGGCTTTACATCTATCCTGGCCATCGATTTAAAGTGGTAAGGAATTTGCTCACCAACTTCCACTTGCCCTGTTCATCACTCCTCTTTTTCGTCTCGGCCCTGGCCGGTCAGGAAAGGATCATGGCCGCCTACAGGGAGGCCATCCGCGCCAATTACCGCTTTTATAGCTATGGAGATGCCATGCTCATCATGAGCTGATTTGCTACCTGTCATGAAAAGGAATTCAGAAGTCAGTAGTCATAATGCAGAAGTAAAGACAAACTGGGCATGTTCAGGGCGAATTCTGACTCCTGACTCCTGACACCTGAATTCTATTTTCACGGTAATGGATCACAAGGGAGGTGTTGATGGGCAGGTGGTGCTGCAGGTGTCGGCCTTAGCCGTGCCGCAGGGAGAAGAGTCTACTGCGCAGGAGGAAGGGCCTGAACATGGTTTTGGTTTCCCGTTTTTTCCGCCGTTGTTGTATCCGTCTGCATACCAACCGCCGCCCTTGAGCTGGAATGAGCTTAAGGAGATGAGTTTCCTTAGTTGTCCTGAACAGGAAGGGCAGGTATTTAATGGTGTGTCAGAGAGATGTTGCCACGCCTCAACCACATTGGAGCAGAACTCACATCGGTATTCATAGATTGGCATTTTGCTTTACCTCCATACAAGAAAATAATGATACATTATCCTTGTTACGTTACCTTAAAAGGCCGGATATGATAATATCCACTAAGCGAGATGATCACAAAATCGGTAGAAAATAGATTTTGATGAAATCAAATCTTGATCATCCTTGGAAAAATAATGTGTTACAGCGTTTCTGTCAATGCCTGGAACAGAATTCCGCTCGTAGGGGGAAACCAAAGTGCAGCAAAATTGCGGGGACTGGCAAGACAAGGCCTTTGATATCCTCAGGCTGGTAAGGCAGGGGATCATACTTACCGATGAGAGCAGGCGCATCGTTTTTTTAAACGGCAGGGCAGAGGAGATGTTCGGCTGGACAGCGGCCGAACTGGTGGGAGAACCTTTGAGCGTTCTTTTCATGGAAGATGATGTGGAGATACTGCTTGAAAACATCTTTATGATCACGGACCGACATGGGGAGTTCTCTGGAGAGACGCTGCTTAAAGGCCGTAAGGGGAGACGACGCTTTTGTTGGCTCAGGGTCAATATATATAAAACAGAGGACAGTATACTGTTTATCTTTAGTATCCACGACATCTCTGAATATAAAAAAATGGAAAAGGAGTTTCTGGAGTCGGACCGTTTTACGCGGATGGGGAAGATATTTGAACAACTTGCCCATCATATCCGTAATCCGGTTGTTTCCATCGGCGGTTTTGCCCGGGTTCTCCGGAAATCGAGCGCAACCCCGGAAAAGCAGCAGCGCTATCTTGAAACCATCGAAAAAGAGACTGCCCGTCTGGAACGTATTGTCGCCCGCATCATGGAGTTCGGGCATGTTGACGAGCCTCGGTATTCATGGGATTTAATTGGGACATTGATCCATTCGTGGGAGGCAATGGCCGGTGAATTGATACGTGATAAGCGGATACGGTTTCATCCCTTTATGGGGTCTGATATAGCTGATATCGGAATTTTTACCGACAAGAATATGCTGCTTGGGGCACTCATGCATCTGCTTGAAAATGGAATAGAGGCCTTAAAGGATGAAGAAGATACGGTTCTGGTGTCAGTCCAGGTGAACGGGGGGGGTCTGATTGTCAAGATTAAGGATTCTGGTGTGGGGATACCCCTTTCTGATCAGATGTATGTGTTTGATCCGTTTTTTTCCACCAAATCAACCCGGGTGGGGTTGGGCCTCACCATAGCAAACAGTGTGATCAGGGAGTTGGGGGGAAGGATCGAGATCGAGAGTAAACCGGGGGTTGGTTCTACCTTTACGGTGTTTTGCCCCTTAGAAAGGAGAAGTGTAATCCGGACCCGCCTGTTGGCTTAAAAAGTACTTTTTCAGAGGAGGGAAGGTGTGCAGAAGATACCGACGATCCTGACGGCCGAAGGAATGGTTTTGGCAAAAGAAATACCCCTGGAAGGAGGGCGTATTCTCTGTGGTAAGGGGACGGTTTTGACCGAGACCATTATCGAGCGCCTTAAACGGATTGATATCCCCTTTGTGGTGGTGGAAGGCCATCCCCTTGAATTGACCGGGGAGAAGAATCTTATCGATGAACTTAAGGATCTGGAAGAGCGGTTCAGCAGGGTGAAGGATATCCCGCCGCTTATGTATCTCAAAAAACGGATAACAGAACGGTTGATCGCAGCACGAGGTGCGTGATGGATGATGATCAGAAGGAACAATTCCGGCGGCGGCTCCGGGAGATAAAAAATTTACCCACCCTGCCGAGTATAATCGGTAAGCTCACCAAAATGGCCGAAGATCCGGACACGACCACCGAGAAAATGGGCAAGGTGATCAGTATGGATCACATCCTCTCGGTCAAGCTATTAAAACTCGTGAATTCCGCCTTTTACGGCTTCCCTCAGCGGATCAGCTCGCTCAGCAGTGCCATAATCCTGCTCGGTTTTAACGTAATCAAGAGTCTCATCATCAGTGCCTCGATTTTTGAGGTGATGGAGAAAAATGACGTGGAACTGTGGGAACATTCCTTGGGGTGTGCAGTGGTGTGCAATGTGATCGCCCAAAGGCTCAAACTCAGTGAACCGGAAGAAGTGAGCACCGCAGGACTTATCCACGATATCGGCAAGGTGGCCATAAAACTGGAACTTGTCGAGGAATATCAGGAGATTGTACAATTGGTCAAAGAAAAGAGGCTTTCCATACAAAATGCTGAGTATGAGGTTTTGGGATTTGACCACGCCGAGGCGGGAGGCTGGCTGGCAAAACGGTGGAATCTTCCCGTAAAACTGGTGGAACCGATAGCCTGCCACCACTATCCCGAGTCCGCAACCACCGATCCCCTGACCTGTGCCATTGTGCATTTCGGCGATATAGTGATTCGTGCCTTGGGGTATGGACATGGCGACGACCTGTGGGTGCCCGTGCTTAACAAAAAGGCCTGGAGCCTCCTCGGCCTGACCCCGGAGGATATGGACTTCATCCTTGCGGAGGTTGAGGAGAAGCTTTGGGATGTCAAGGGGTTCAGCCTGGAGATTGAGTCCGGTCTTGAGCCCATGAAGGAGGGTAATCCCCGGCATGCATAGGATTCTTGTGGCCGGAAATGATATTCTGTGCAGTGTGGAGGAACGGATTCCGTTGGCTGCCAAGGGCTTTAAGATTGTCTTGACCAACAATATCCGAAAGTCCGTTGCCATGATTCTTGAGGATCCCCCTGATCTCTTGATCATCCGGAAAGGCTTTGAAAATGATGGGGACCTTAAGCTCATCAGGACGGTGAAGGGGAGTATCCAAAAGGCAAATATTCCGGTTATTCTGATGGTCTCCAAGGAGGAGGCCATTCGGGGGCTGGACTGGCAGCATTATCCGGTGGATGATTTCCTGGTCTATCCCTGTTGGCCCGAGGAACTTCTTGCCCGGATACAGCTCGCGCAGGCGCGTATGCTAAGGGTATTTGACAATAATCCGTTAAGCCGTCTTCCCGGGAACACCTCCATTTTAAAGGCCATCCAGACCGCCCTTGACGCGAGCCAATCCGTTGCCATCTGTTATGTCGACCTTGACAACTTTAAACCCTATAATGACCGGTATGGTTTTTCGCAAGGCGATGACGTGATCCTCATGGTCGCCCGGATTATCGTCAATGTATTGGAGGAATTGGCCAGGAAGGACAGTTTCGCCGGTCATATCGGCGGGGATGATTTCGTCTTTATCGTGCCGGAAGATAAGGCGACGAGCGTCTGTGAGCGTATTATCGGCCACTTTGAAGCGGTGAAAAATATGTTTATCGATCCTGCGGATATCAATTCAAAGGGTTATGTGGCAGAAGACCGACAGGGAAGGGAGACCAGCTATGGCCTGATCAGTCTTTCCATCGCCGTGGTGACGACGGGAAACAACCGGTTTCGGCATTCCGGCGAGGTATCGAGCGCGGCATCGCAATTAAAACACCATGTGAAATCGATGGAGGGCAGTAATTTCCTTATTGATCGCCGCAGGAAATGATGGTTTTGTTAAAAAATGTAATTACTCAGGTGGATAGTCTGTAGGGGTTTAGCCTGTTAGCAATAGAAAAAGACGAGATGCGAGACGTACCGTGTCCATCCTACGATCCATTTCCTTCCTAACAGACTACAGTCTAAC
>CAZDYX010000252.1:0-5667 GCA_964509775.1 uncultured Desulfobulbia bacterium
GAAGCAGTCAGGTTCTTTTGTTCCAACAACTTGCGTAAACGGATATTATCCTCGGTCGTGTTCCTTAACCGGACGGCGAGGACCTCGGAAAAGGCCCGATAGATGGTGTAACAAAAGGCAAGGTCTTGACTGCGCAATTTTCGGTCCACCACCGAGCCATCCACCCCCAGAATAATGGAGGGTGCGGCGGTCCGGATGGTGGCCGAACGGGGGGAGCCATCCACCATGCCCATCTCGCCGAAGAGATCCCCAAGCCTGCGCAGATGCCCCACCACATTATCGCCCTTTAAGATCTCAAGACTACCCGAGAGCAAAAAGAAGATCCAGCAGTCGTAGTCTCCTTCCTTGATCACTATTTCGCCGATTTCATATTCCCGCAACCGGGCAAGCTCCAGTAAAGACCGCAGGTTATGATCGGAAAAGGATTGAAACCCTTTCATATTCTTCATAAGCTGGAGAACTTGCTTATTATCCTTGATGTAGCTGGATTCCTTCACGGCTATTACCCCTTTACGTCAGGAATCAAGGTAACTCCGGATAGCGGCAGCCATGGTGGCGAAGACCCGACGGAACTCGGCCTCGTTCTTTTCAAGCAGGGTGACCCTGAACCCCTGGAAATCCGTGGCAAAGGAAGATAGGGGTACCACACAAATACCGGTTGCGCCCAATAGATAATAGATAAAACGCTTGTCCAGGGAGACGCCCGGGGCGCTGACCAGGGATTCGATATGGGTGCGCACTTCCTTATTGGCGATGGCCAGGGTTTGCTTGGTGTTGAGTCGCCCTTCCTTAAAAACAATACTCATATAAAAGGCGCCATTGGTTCGGTTTACGAGGATTCCGTCCACATCCTTCAGGCTGTCGTAGGCGATATTGGAAAAGTTTTCATAGCGGCTTATCCGCTCGGCCAGATATTTCCGGTAGTCAGGATGACTCATGATAAGGGGCAAGGCGCGCTGCGGGAGGGTGGTGGAACAGACCTCCATCATCTTGGCGTTATAGATGGATTGCACGTATCGCTCAAACATGGGATCGTGATGGCCGTTATAGACCTCGATCCATCCGCATCGTGAACCGGGCCATGGCATCTCCTTGGAGATCCCCCGCATAATAATGGCGGGCACATCGTCGATGATCTCGGAGAACGGGACCGTTTTGGCGCCGTTGTAAATGATGTTGTGGTAGATCTCGTCACAAATGATAAAGAGATCGTGTTTCTTGGCAAGGGAAACCATCTCCCGCAAGATCTCCTCCGGATAAACTGCTCCGGTAGGATTGTCGGGATTGATGACGAGAATCCCTACCACTGCGGGGTTGTATTTGATGTGTTTGGCAAGATCGTCCAAATCCGGATACCAGTTGTTATTGGGGTCCATGAAATAGGTCACCGGCCTGTGGCCGGCATGGGCTGCCTCAGCGGCCGAATGGGTGGTGTAACTGGGAGTGGGGATCATAACCCGCGCCGTCTTATTTAAAAAACCATACACCTTGTTGATGGCATCCCCGAGGCCATTAAAGAATATAACATCCTCCGGACCGATCCGGACTCCACCCCGCTGATTCGTTCGCTCAGCAATAAATTTTCTGGTGGCAAGAATGCCGCGGGTGGGGCAATAGCCGTATGTTGAGTCTTCCATAACGAGTTCGACGATTATTTCCTTCATCCACCTTGGAATGGTCTCCCCCTTGGCTATAGGGTCGCCGATGTTCTCCCAATTGGTCTTCATCCCCAGGGTCTGGAGTTTTTCCCCGACCGTGACGATATTTCTGATCTCATAATTGAGTTCACCGGCGCCAATGTGTACTATGTCTGTCCGCATTTTTATTTAAATCTCCTAATGTAAAATTATCCGGTATTGTTAACTTGTTTGGCAATAAAAAATGTCAACTCACCGTATTGGCCCGAATTGATAGTCAACGGCCTAATCTAAATATGGTTAACACAGGCCAAAGACATAGTCAACAAGTCCGCATAAGGTATTTTTTGTTTGACAACCAGGAAAATTATTACTTAGCTAGGGGTTTAGCCTGTTAGCAATAGAGAAAGACGAGATGTGAGACGTACCGTGCCCATCCTCCGATCCATTTCCTGCTTAACAGACTACAGTCTAACGACCTAACCAACCTAGGTAGTGCCTGAACGGAAATTCGGGTTTCACGGATATTAGGTCCTTTAGGTCCCTTTAGGTCCCTTGAGTCCTTTGGGAATTATGGGAATAATGGGACTTCTGGGAGTTATGGGACCTATACAAGCAAGGCTGGATCAGCTCCAACCCGACTTTCCGTTCAGGCACTAGGTAGTTACTCGCACAGGTCTAAAAAATTCGATTAACGGTTTCCGTGATCCAAAGGAGGTTACACTATGAGGCCAATAGGTATTACCGTGAGCCGGCATATCATGGAGTCGCAGCGCCTGCACCCCACCGCCACCGGGGAGCTCTCCGGCCTGCTAAGCGAGTTGGTGGTGGCGGCCAAGACTATCAACGCCGAGGTCAATATGGCCGGACTGGCCGAGATCCTGGGCATGGCCGGCAAGCTCAATATCCAGGGCGAGGACGTGCAGAAGCTCGATGATCTTGCCAACTCCACCATCAAGCGGCGGATGGCTCGGAGCGGATATCTCTGCGTCATGGCCTCGGAGGAGGATGCCGACCCTATTCCGGTGGCCCGCGGGTATGAAGGAAAATATACCCTCACCTTCGATCCCCTGGACGGCTCATCCAACATCGATGTCAATGTGAGCATCGGCACTATATTCTCCATCCACCGCCGCCGGTCCCCGGACGGCCAGCCAGGGACCGAGGAAGACCTGCTGCAGAAGGGGCGGAATCAGGCCGCGGCCGGCTACATCATCTATGGATCGAGCACCATGTTGGTCTTCACCACGGGCGACGGGGTGCATGGTTTCACCCTTAACCCCAGTATCGGGGAATTCTTTCTCTCGCACCCCAACATCACGATCCCGGAGAAAGGCAAATACTTCAGCGTCAATGAGGGAAACTACAATTATTGGGATAAAGAGGTCCAGCGCTACATCGACTACCTGAAGGAAATCGACAAAGAATCGGGCAGACCCTATAGCAGCCGCTACATCGGTTCGCTGGTGGCCGATTTTCACCGGAATCTCATCTCGGGTGGGATTTTTCTCTATCCGAAGGATTCAAAGAGCCCGAGCAAGCCCTCGGGCAAGCTCCGCCTCTTATATGAGGCCGCCCCCCTGGCCTATATCGCGGAGCAGGCCGGAGGACGGGCCATCAGCGGCACCGAGGATATCCTTGATATCGAGCCGGTATCTCTGCACCAGCGGGTGCCGCTCATCATCGGCAGCCGCAAGGAAGTGAACGAGGCCCAGGCCTTTATCCTGGGTGAGCGGTAAGGATCGGGACCGTGACCATAAATGAAGTTAACGGCTGCCCAGTTACGGGAATTGATCGAAGTGGCGGCCGGTCGGCGGCCGGCGGATCTTTGCCTTTATAATGCCCGGCTCGTAAATGTCTTTTCAGGACAGGTGGAGGAGGTTAACCTTGCCATTCACCAGGGTTTGGTGGTGGGAAGGGGCAGCTATCAGAGTCATTGCCAGCTCGATGCCCAGGGCCATTACCTGGCCCCTGGCTTTATCGACGGACATCTCCACCTCGAAAGCACCCTGCTCTCCCCGGCCCGGTTTTGCGCCGCGGTATTGCCGTGGGGCACCACCACGGTGATCGTTGACCCGCACGAGATCGCAAACGTCCTGGGGCTTGAAGGAATCCGCTATCTGCTCGCCGCCACTGCCGAGTTGCCCCTCGATGTCTTCTTTAACCTGCCGAGCTGTGTCCCTGCCTCCCCTTTTGAGACCTCCGGCGCAACTCTCAGAGGAAGCGACCTCCAAACCTTGCTGCCCCATCTCCGGATACTGGGGCTCGGAGAGATGATGAATTTCCCGGGGGTGATTAATGGCGTGCCTGAAGTCCTCGATAAGCTCGTGCTCTTCCAGGAGCGGCCCCGGGACGGGCATGCCCCCGGCCTAAGTGGCAAGGCCTTGAACAGCTACCTTGTTGCCGGCATCGACTCGGACCATGAATGCACTACCCTTGCCGAGGCCCGGGAAAAACTGGCCAAGGGCATGGTGATCATGATCCGGGAGGGAAGCCAGTCCAAGGATCTGGCCGAGCTGCTTCCCCTGGTCGATCGAGATAGCTGGCCGCGTTGCCTCTTGGTACGCGATGATCTCCACCCGGACGATCTCCTGCACGAAGGCCACATGAATGCGGTGGTAAACCAGGCCATGGCCTTAGGGCTCGAACCAATGCTGGCCATAAGACTGGCCACCGCAACCCCTGCCTGGACCCGGTCCCTGCCGCGCCTTGGGGCCCTGGCCCCGGGATACCAGGCCGATTTTACCTTGAGTGCGACCCTAAACCCCTGGTCCCCACAACGGGTGTTTAAACGGGGCATAGAGGTGGCACGTGACAACAGACTCCTCGCGGATCCTAACGGCTGGCAACAACCAGCGCTGCCGGAAAGCCCCATGGCCCTTCTCCCCCCGCAACCGGACCATCTTATCGTTCCCGGCCAGAAAGGATTGCTGAAGGTTATCGGCGTTAAGGAAGGCACCCTATTTACCAGGAAGATCCTCCTTAAACCCAAGGTCCGGGATGGCCAGGTAGTCCCGGACCCGACCCGCGACATCCTGAAGCTGGCGGTATATAACCGCTATCTGCCGAATCGTGCGCCGGCGGTCGGGTTCGTCCAGGGTTTCGGCCTAACAATTGGCGCCATGGCAACGACCGTGGCCCATGATTCCCACAACCTCCTGGCGGTGGGAACGAGCGATACGGCCATGGTGCGGGTGGTAGAGACGGTACGCCAGGCAAGGGGCGGCCTTGCCATTGGCGCGGAATCAGGCCCGCTCCATCTCCTTCCCCTCCCTATTGCCGGCCTCATGTCTGACTGGCCCATAGAACGGGTGGTTGGGCAACTGGATATCCTCAACAACCAGGCCCGGGCCTGGGGGTCTCTCCTTCGCAATCCCTTCATGGCCCTTTCGTTTTTGGCCCTGCCGGTAATCCCGGAGCTGAAAATGACCGATCTGGGACTGGTCGATGTGGCTAGCTTCTCCCTGGTGCCCTTGTTCGAGTAAGGAGGAAGGTGAAAAATTCCAGAGTTTTCTGATGACCATCGCCGGGCATGTGCGGTGGACGGAAGCCGAAAGCTGGAGGCCATTCGAACCATGCCCTTCTGTGCGCCCGGCACAGGCGAGAAAAAAAATTAAAAAATGGCATCTTTGGATGCGTTACATAATAACTTGACCAATTAGAGTTGGACATAGGGTATGGTCATGCCGGGGAATTACATGCTGCATCCCCGCAAAATTGCGACCTTGTGCGGATAACAGGTTGCAATTGTACAGGGTGTAGCCCTGACGGGGCGTCATATACCAGCCCAGGGCAACGCCCTGGGTTAGAAACGGACCACAGATTATAGCCCTGTAAGGGCGTGACATATATTGTTGTCGTCCCTTTCTTATGTCTCGCCCTTACAGGGCTTAATACCTTTTTTCTTTGCATTCCCAGGGCGCTGCCCTGGGCTGGTATGTTTTGCCCTTTCAGGGCGGGTTTGAATGTCGAACCTTAGGTTATCCGCACAGGTCGAAAAATTGCTCATGTTATTATGTAACGCATCCTT
>CAZDYX010000253.1:0-5664 GCA_964509775.1 uncultured Desulfobulbia bacterium
TTAAGGGTATGGTGCAGTCTAGGATCGGTAAAAAGGGATTCCACTAGCCTGATGAGCGCCATTCTCATGAAGGTCGGAAGCACCTGCAGTTCGACCGGGACCGACGAGAAAAGCTCCGTTGCTGAGCGAGGACTTATTGTAAAGCGATGATTAAAGAGGCCATGCAGGACAAATGCCGTCCGCATGGCCTCAGCCTCGGAAAGGCCGTATCTGTTTTGGAGTTTGGCCCGTTGGATGGAGGAGACCAGGACATGCCGGAGATCTCCCAGGGCGATGAGGGGGAGCTGTTGGAGAAGGGCGCCGGTCGAGCCCCCGTCGTCGGTGACACAAACCACGGAACGGGTCTTAGGAAAGATCTCCTTGAGCCCCGAAAAGGGGGCGAGCGGCCAGTTCTCTTTCCTGCTGTCACCGCCGATAATATTGGAGAGTCCGGTCCCGCCGCCAAACACCACCACCCTGACCTTGTCGGTATCAATGGCATTGATTGCCCGGGCAAGTCCTTCGAGCCCGTTGATTGCGCTGTTTGGCCCGGTTGGCGGCCCAAGCAGGGAGATCTCAATCACCTTTTCAGCGAGGTTGCGCCGCGGGATGAGGTCAAGGGGACTTAACCGGAGGGCGGCGAGCTTAGTAAGATTTTGGGCAATCGGATCCCCAGGTTCCATGTGTTTTCCTTTGACGTAAAAATAGTATCCAGGAGTCAGAATTCAGAATTCATCCTGAACATGCCCGGATTGTCTTTACTCTTTACTCTTGATCCCTGAATTCCTTTTCATGATCTGAAGGTGATCTGTGGTCATGAGCGTCTAGGAGTCCGACAGACTCCTAGACATAGGGCGGGTTTGAAACCCGCCCCTACGGAAAAACGTCGCGGGTTGCCCGAAATTATTCGAGGATTCAAAACATTTTCAGGTCGCCGTATAAACGATTTGCGGCAAAGAACCGGCTGCCCGGTATGACAACGTAATTATTACGAACGGGTGATCCGCGATGAAAACGAATTGGCACGCGCCCGTGAATATATCGACAACAACCCGTTTACATGGGAAATGGACAAAGAAAACCCCGCATGTTGTCCGTAGGGGCGGGTTTCAAACCCGCCCAATTAAAACCGATCCCCTACGTCCGACAGACTCCTAGGGCCGTGTGTCGTTAGAGGCCGGTGGCTTCAACCTGTTTTTTTACGTGTTCCACCGAGGCGGCAAGCGCCCTTTTTTCTTCCTCGGTCAGAGAAAATTCAAGGATACGTTCCACGCCGTTTTTTCCCAGCACCGCGGGTACCCCCAGAAAACAGCCGCGGATGCCGAATTCACCCTCAAGGTAAACCGCACACGGCAAGACCCGTTTGCTGTCGGTGAGAATGGCCTCGGCCATTTCTACGACCGACAAGGCCGGGGTGTAATAGGCACTGCCCGTCTTCAGATGATTTACTATCTCGGCGCCGCCATGCTGGGTTCGTTTAATAATGGCGTCCAACTGGTCCTTGGAGAGAAGCTCGGTGACGGGGACTCCTGAAACATTGGCAAGCCGGACCAGGGGAAGCATATTGTCGCCATGGACGCCCATAACCAGAGCATTGACGTCTTGGGGAGAAACACCTAAGGCCTCGGCCAGAAAGGTCCGATAGCGCGCCGAATCGAGCACCCCGGCCATGCCGATGACCTTGTTTTTGGGAAGGCCGGAGACCTTGTAGGCGGTATAGACCATGGCATCAATGGGGTTCGTCACCACTAGCAGAACACAATCCGGTGAATAGCGGACGACCTGTTCGGTGCAGGATTTGACGATGGTAACATTCTTGGCCAGCAGATCATCTCGGGACATTCCCGGTTTTCTGGCGAGTCCTGCGGTGATGATAACCACCTGGGAGTCGGCCGTCTCTTCGAAATTATTGGTACCGGAAATTACCTGGGAAAAACCGTCCACCGGACCTGCCTGGCTCAGATCCCGGGCCTTTCCCTGAGGTATGCCAGGAACCGTATCCATCATGACAACGTCGCCCAGCCTCCGTACCGCAGCCCAGTGTGCCGCTGTGGCGCCGACATTGCCGGCGCCGATAATGGTAATTTTTTTTCGTATAAATTTATGCATCAAGGTACCCCTTCATGTCTGAGTCAGACCGGTTTCCGTGAAAATCGTCATTATTTCCGGCGCCGACGTTGCCTTCATGAGTTTGGCCCGGATATCGCCTCTTTTAAGAAAACGGGTGATCTGGCCAAGTACCCGCAGATATGGCTCTGCCGCCTCCTCGGGTGCCAACAGCAGAAAAAACAGGTGGGCGGGACGGCCATCAATGCTTTCAAACTGGACCCCACCGCTGTTTTTCGCAAAACAAACAAACATCTCTTTTAGACCCTTCAATTTACCGTGGGGTATGGCGATCCCTTCGCCGATGCCGGTTGAACCTAACCGTTCCCGCTCCCTTAGGGTCTCAAAGACGGCCTGTTTGTCTAAAAACGGGAATTGGAAGGCAAGGAGATCTGCCAATTCGAGAAGTACCCCCTCTTTGGTCACTGCGTTTAAGGAGGGGATTATCGTTTCTGCCTTTAATGCACGAAGTATAGCCATTTTTTATCAACCGTTAACAGGTGAGGTTATTGGGAGGCAATCAAGCCCAGATCCCGATCCTTTCTTCGATACAGTACGTTTACTACCTCTGACTCGGCATTGGTGAACACCAGAAAATCGTCCTTCGTAAGCCTCATCTGGGCTATTGCCTCTGCAACGTACATGGGTTTGGCCTTCAAGACCTCCCGTTTGACGATTCGGGGGGCGGTGTCGGGCTCATCGGCCGATTGGTTTGCGGCAAAGACGTCCAGATAGACCTCTCTTCCCGCCACGCAATTTCTTCTTCGCTTTTTTTCCTGAGAACGTCGGATCTGTTCCTGGATGTTATCGATCAAGAGATCAATGGCAGCGTACATATCATCTTTTTCCTCTTGTCCCTTGATCTTTATCCCCTTGGAATTAATTGTCATCTCTGCCCGCTGCCTGAACTTTTCCACCGAGAACACCACATTGACCTCCACCGGTTCAGCCAGAAATTTGACGATTTTTTGTAATCTCTTGTCCGTGTATGCCCGTAGTTCCTCGTTTGATTCCATGTGCCTGAAAGTAACAGAGATTTGCATGGTACCTTGTCCTCCTTAAGCACTTTTTTTGTAACTACCCAGGTTGGTTAGGTCGTTAGACTGTAGTCTGTTAGGACTGCGCAAAGAACAAATCAAGAACCCCAACACCTTGTGTGGTCTCGCATGGTTATTCCCCCCTATCCACCTAAACACCTACAGACTATCCACCTGAGTAGTTACGTGAAAAGCTAATAGCTAATTGCTTTGTTCGGGTTCTAAGTCAGGTTGTTTACGTAAGTTGGAAGGCAATATGCCAAGCTGCTCACGGTATTTAGCCACCGTCCGTCGGGCCAGCTTGATATTTTCACCTTGAAAGATTTCGGCTATCGCTTTGTCGCTTAAGGTTTTTTTTGGATCTTCCCCCTGGATGATATGGCGGATCCGCTCCTTGACACTCTCGGATGCCAGGGCATCCCCCTCTCTGTCTGTTCTTTGGATGGCGGAATTGAAAAAATATTTTAATTCAAAGATCCCTTGTGGGGTATGGACATATTTATTGGTGGTAACCCTGCTGATCGTTGATTCATGCATATTTATATCCAGGGCAACATCCCGTAACACCATAGGCTTGAGACAGGAAACCCCATTATCAAAAAAGTCCCGCTGAAATTTGATGATGCTTCCCACCACCTTGTAGATGGTGCGTTGCCGTTGCTGAATACTTTTAATCAGCCAGATTGCGGCCCGCAATTTTTCCTGAATATATTGTTTGGCCTGATCAGAAGGGTAGCCCTTGTTTTGGAGAATCTGTTGGTAATAGGAATTCACCCGCAGCCGGGGCAGACCCTCATCATTCAAGAGGATAATATATACGTCGTCCACCTTATGGACATACACATCCGGGATAATGTAATGGAATAGTTCATCCGAATAGACGCGGCCCGGACGGGGATCAAGGCCGATAATAATCTTTATCGCCTGACAAATGTCCTCCCGGCTTATTTTGGTGATCTTGGCAATGGCGGCATAGTTTTTTGTTTCAAGCTGGGGTAAATGATCCCGCACTATCAAGGCGGCAAGGGAATTTTCAAGGCCCAGTCTTGCAAGTTGTAACAACAAGGATTCCTGAACATTACGGGCTCCCACCCCGGCCGGATCCATGTCCTGGATCTTTACTATCATATTTTCCGCCATCTTCCGATCGCAATGGACGGCGTTGATGATCTCCTCCACACTTACTTCCAGAAATCCGTCCCGGTTCAGGTTCCCGATGATAAAGTCGCCCACCTCAAACTCTTTTTCAGTGAGATGGGAGAGAAAGAGTTGCCAGCGGAGATGGGAGCTGAGATTGGGTCGGTTCGAGACGACATCCAGGCGGGAAGGAAGGTTGCTGTCCTCCGACGTCGGTGATGCCTGGGCCCAGTTCCCGTATTCATTGACATAATCGTTCCAGTTTACTTCGCTTAAGGTAGATGGACTTTCAAAGGTAAGCTCCGGGGTCCTTTCGATATGCGATTGAACCGGTTCTATTTCGTTGTTAGGAGATTCAAGGTCGCCCTCGGCGTCCATCTCAAGTTCTGCGGTTACCTCTTCAAGGAGAGGATTAATTTCCAGTTCTTGTTGAACGGTTTGCTCAAGTTCCAACCTTGAAAGCTGCAACAACTTAATCGCCTGTTGCAACTGTGGGGTCATTACCAGTTGTTGGGCAAGTTTTAGTTGCTGTGTGAGTTCAAAGGCCATGGTTTTTCCTTCGCTGGCAGCTTAAAGGCTGAAATTCTCGCCGAGATAGATTTTTCTGGCCAATTCGCTGTTGACGATCGCCTCCCGGTCACCTTGGATCAAAATTTTGCCCTGATTAATGATGTAGGCATCGTCGCATACCGACAGCGTTTCCCGTACATTATGGTCTGAAATGAGTACCCCCAATCCCCTGTCCTTCAGCCCCCGGATAATCTCCTGTAGATCTGCCACCGATAGTGGATCTATTCCGGCAAACGGTTCATCGAGAAGAATAAATTTCGGTTCCGTTGCCAGGGATCGCATGATTTCCACCCGCCGTCGTTCCCCGCCGGAGAGGGTTGAGGCCCGATGGGAGGCAAGATGTTCAATTTTTAATTCCGCCATGAGTTGTTGAATGCGCCGCCCAATTTCCTTTCTTTCAACGCCTAAGGGCTCAAGGATAATCCTTACGTTTTCCTCCACCGTGAGTTTTTTAAATACGGATGGTTCCTGGGCCAGATAGGAGATGCCCAGCAATGCCCGTTTGTGAATGGGAAGGGTCGTTATCTCCTCGTCGTCAAGGAGTATTCGTCCTTCATTCGGCCGGATAAACCCGACAATAGAGTAAAAGGTGGTGGTTTTGCCTGCCCCGTTCGGGCCCAGCAGGCCAACTACCTGGCCATTTTTCACCTCAAGACTGATCCCGTCCACCACCCGTTTTTTTTGATATTGTTTCACCAACCGGACCGCCTCTAGATGCGCCAATAATTTTCTCCTTCGTACCCAAGGCGGGCTATGCCCGCAACCCAAGTTGTCTTGTTTCACTGCAAAACGAATGTCGAATGTCGAACAAGGAATTTCGAATTATGAAATTTTT
>CAZDYX010000254.1:0-5660 GCA_964509775.1 uncultured Desulfobulbia bacterium
CCATCCGGGTTTGATTCTTTTGCATCTGCCATTGCATCCTGATGACAAATCCCAAGATGACCATGGAGGTAGTTATAAAGATTCCGAACATCCAGGTCAGGAGATCAATCCGTTTATCGACCGAGTCAAAACGTTTATCAACCGAGTCGAAACGTTTATTGACAGACTCAAATTTGCTATTCATCTCGGAACGTAAATCATCAAAACGTTTATCAACGGACTCAAATCTGCTATTCATCTCGGAGCGCAGATCATCAAACCTGGCCTCAAGCCTTTTCTGACCCTCCTCAAGCCGGGTGAGCCGTTCCACAATCTCCCGGTCCGATATGCGCGGCGCGATATCCACGGCCAAGGCAGGGCGAGGACATGTAAAACAGGATAAGATCAATACCAGTAAGTATATTTTCTTCATAAGGCCACCAATATCATAATAGACAAGGACGTAACAATAAAACCGATAGTTCAAGTTAGGTGAAAAAAATACCGGCGGTTACAAGATCCCCTTGGGCGGCAAGAGTTTTTCGATCAAATCCTTCAGAAACTTCAGTTCACCCTTTTGAATCTCCAAGGCGGTATCCATCCGGGTTAGATTCTTTTGCATCTGCCATTGCATCCTGATGACAAATCCCAAGATGACCATGGAAGTGGTTATAAAGATTCCGAACATCCAGGTCAAGAGATCAATCCGTTTATCGACAGACTCAAATCTGCTATTCATCTCAGAACGTAGACCATCAAAACGTTTATCAGCGGAGTCAAAACGTTTATCAACGGAGTCAAATCTGCTATTCATCTCGGAGCGTAAATCATCGAAGCGTTTGTCAACCGCGTCGAACCGTTTGTCGACCGATTCAAATTTGGCATCAAACCTGACCTCAAGCCTTTTCTGGCCTTCTTCAAGCCGGGAGAGCCGCTCCACAATTTCCCGGTCCGATATGCGCGGTGCGATATCCACGGCCAAGGCATAGCGAGGACAAACAAAACAAAACAAAATTAATGCCAGTAAGTATATTTTTTTCATAATGTTACGTTACAAATATCACGATACAAGCAAAACTACAACAACCAAGAAGTTCCATGTCACAAAAAAAAACTCACATGAACGGTCGGTTTCTTGTTGCGCGTCCTTTATTCCTGCCTTAAAAATGACGGCTTATCCCGGATTTGTGGGGGGAGAGATCCGGCCTGTGAGGATAATCTTTCACAATTGTAATGGCTATAGCCCTGAAAGGGCGGCATATACCAGCCCAGGGCAACGCCCTGGGTTAGAAACGGGGCACCAATTATAGCCCTTGTAAGGGCGTGACATATGTCGTTAGAGCCCTTTTCTCAAGTCTCTTATGTCTCGCCCATACAAGGGCTGAAATGGCTTTTCATGTCCTCCCAGGGCGTTGCCCTGGGCTTGGTATGTTTGGCCCCTACAGGGCCTGGTTAGCGTTTTTGCCCTTTCGGAGTCGGAATCGGAATCGGGGTCGATATCGATATTGTCTTTCGATACCGATACCGACCCCGACCCCGATTCCGATTCGATACCGATTGCGATGATGGGATACGCTAAGACGGAAGCCACCCGCACAGCTTGAAATTTATCGGCCTCGCAACAAGCCGATAAGGAGTGACTAAAGGGGTTGCCTTGGAATGTGAAAAATTAGACTTAACCCAAAGAAAGAAAAAGGACGAACAATGACCGAACCAAAGAGGACACCTTTTTTTTCATTAGCCATCCTCGGCCTGGCAGGACTTATAAGCCTTTTCCCCGGCCCTGCCCAGGCCCAAGACCAGAAGGACTCGGAAGCGGATGTACTCAATCTTTATTTTTCCGAAAAGGAACTGATCGAGGCCCCCACCAGGCATCCCAAATACCTGTCCCAGATCCCGGAAAACGTCTCCATTATCACCGCCGACGATATTGAGTTCATGAATGCCCACACCGTCTCCGAGGTGCTGAACCGGGCGGCAGGGGTCCTTGTCTTCTCCCACGGTCTTGATTTCGGCAGCCCGGCTTCCTACTATATACAGGGTTCGACTGCCTATCAGGTTCTGGTCCTGATAGACGGCGTACGTTGGAACTCCCCGGGGGGTGGGTATCCCGAAACCAACACCATACCGGTACAGATCATCAAACGGATCGAGATCATCAGGGGGCCTGCCTCCTCCACCTGGGGATCGTCTCTGGGCGGGGTGATAAACATCATCACCAAGGACCCGCCAGGCAGGCCGGGGGGAGGCGGGTCCCTTTATGGCACCTTCGGTGAACATGAGACCCGGGAGTTCCGGGGAGAGCTTTCGGCCACGGCCGGACCAATCGGCTGCTATGCCTTTGCCGGCACCCAGGATTCGGACGGCCTTTGGGGCGGCCGTTTTTTTGACAATGAAAGCGGTTACGGAAAAATTGTCTACAACCGGCCCGGAAAATTGAAATTCACGCTCACCTCGGGCGCGAGCAGCCCTTATTATAAGGAGGGTGATTTCTGGCTCCTTGATTACAGCGCGTTCACAAGCGACCGGCAGTTTTTTGTGACCGGGAACCTTGATATCCCCTTTTCTCAGGATCTGGGCGCAAATCTTTCCGCCTACACCCACAAAAGAAGGTTCGACCAACGACAAGAAGGGATGGGGCTTGGGACCCCATATACCCCGGCCGGTGTCCTAATAAGCCAGTATATCTACGAGGAGAAGACCGTGGGCGGGGAGGGCCATATTGCTTGGACGCCTACCAATCACGCCGTGGTTTTGGGCGCGGAGGCGTATAAAGAGAGCTACGAGCGGACCGGTTACTTCGGCCCCTGGTTACAACAGGATTATGGCTATCCGGCATCTGTTGAGACCAGCCCTGCCTCCCAGACGATTTCAGCGCTTTATGTTAACGACACGGTCCGGTTCGGGAAATTCACCCTTGTTCCCGGAATCCGGTATGACCGCTATTCCATTTCCGGTGATTCCCTGAGCCCGAGCCTGGGAATTACCCGTCCGCTCGGGAATGAAACCCTGCTCCGGGCCGTGGTCAGCCGCGGGTTCCGGGCCCCGTACCTTGGCATAATCGAGGGCGAAGGCGTCCCCGGTTTTGCCCCCAATCCCGCCCTGGAGCCGGAGAAGGTATGGTCATATCAGGTCGGCATCGATACCCGGACTATCCCCTATATCTTGCTCAAGACCAGCCTTTTCTGGCATGAGATTTCGGATTCCTGGCTTTGGGCCATAAACAAGGACGGTAATTATTTTATGGATAATGGCGCCGACAGCCAGCGCCGGGGCTTTGAGATCGAGGGGGAGACCATGGCCATTTATGATTTTTCCCTGGTAGGAAATTTTTCCTACACCCATTCTGCGTCTGATGATTCCAGCGACGATCATATTGAGAGGCATATGGCCAACCTTATCGTACCGCTACGATAACCCCCAAATCCTGCGGGCCGAGCTTGCCGGCCATTATGTAGAATGGAGCGATGTCGATTCCCCTTTTTACTATAACGGCGAGTTCGATGATCCCATCTGGGACCTCAATCTGCGGAGAATGCTGGGGAGGTTCGGCAATGCCTCGCCCGAGCTCTTCTTTACCATCCACAATCTCTTTTCTTCCTCCCAGTATTTGGATGAACTCCAGGAAAACCCGGGACGCTGGGTCGAGGCCGGGATCAAGGTTTCCTTCTGACCGGCCCGGAAAATCATAACCAAAAGGAGGTGAGATTGTTTAAACCAAACTGAATAACGAGGCCAACAAAGAGCAGGTTCCCCTTTTTCCTTTTTATGGAGATGCACATGGAAACGCAAAGGATTATAATTCTTAATTCCGGAAGAGAGTTAAAGGAACTGGTTGTACAGGCCGATTGCTGTAAGCCGGGTGTTCCGAATGCCGCACTGAGATAAGATTAACCTGGGGAAAGGGGAGGGCAGCCTCCCCTTTTCATGGCAATAACATGATAACTAGTGCCTGAACGGAAAGTCGGGTTGGAGCTGATCCAGCCTTGCTTGTATAGGTCCCATAACTCCCAGAAGTCCCATTATTCCCATAATTCCCAAAGGACTCAAGGGACCTAAAGGGACCTAAAGGACCTAATATCCGTGAAACCCGAATTTCCGTTCAGGCACTAACTACCCTGGTTGTTCAGGCTGAAGTCCGAAGGCTCTCAGTCTTTGCGCATTGACCGCATAAGAGCGGCCAGAATCTTCCCGGAATTCGGAAGGCCCAAGAATTCCTTGCCCGGCCGGGGTCAGGCAGGGTCGGGAGGGGCGTTAAGGTACTTAAGATCCTGGCGGATCAGGGCCTCGAAGGTCGCGTCGTAATTGGCCTTGCGGCATTCCACGCCGGTTGTGTTCCCGTCCTTTAGAAGTTTTATGAACTTACAGCCGCCAAAGCAGAGGGGCAGGTATTTGCAATCGAGGCACTCATCATTCTTCCAGGCGTCAATGTCATGGATGGTGCGCCATTCATCCCTGATTCAGGTCTTTAAACTGCCCACATCCATGTTGTCCAGGCCCATGAACGTCGGGCACTTATAGAGGGTGCCGTCCACATTGACGACGATGTCATCGCGAAACTGCATGAAACAGGGTCCGGGTCCCATCTTCTGGGTCTTGAAGCCCCGCCTTAAGACCTCTTCCCGCAGATAGACACTCGCCTCCGCAATCCACGGCTCATCAGGGACGTGACCCCGTCCTTGAAATCTGGTAGGGCGAATTTTTCCGAGGTCTTGGAAATCGGGTCAAACCTCACCCAGGTGAACTTGTCCGGCGTCATTCCCTGGTCAAGCAGATAATCAAGGAGCAGGGGGAACTTGCCGTAGTTTTCCCGGGTGAAATTGCCGCCGAGTTGAAGTTCGAATAACTACGTCCTTTCCTTGGCGGAGATAGCCGTTGGTAAAATCGATGAGGTCGTTTGCGGTCTGCTCGGACATGTATTCCTTGCGCTTCATCGTGCCCTCAAAGCAGTAGCGGCAGGCGAGATTGCAGTCGAGGTTCATGACCGCGACCGCGGTAAAATCCCGCTTGAGGTCGGCCAAGGGAAAGAGTGAGAGCATCTCCTCGTCTTCTGTCTGCCGGTCAGGGACCAGGATACCGATTTCGGCCAGGGCCGCGGCATCATCCGGATCAAGACCTTCGTTGTTGATGGTCGCCAACATCGATTCCGGGATCAGGACCGAGGAGGTACGCTTGGTGGAATAAGAGTAGGCACATGCCTGGATCATCTTTTTCAGGATACGTGGTAACATAGCGAGAGAGAATCATGACGGTACCTTTTTTTGAACGGAGGCGGTAAAGGTGTTTATAACAAATTACCTGGAGGCGTGTCATGACTGAGAAAAAAAATCGCTCTGGTGACCGAAGCAAACAAGGGGATTGGTTTTGAAACCAGCCGTCAGCTTGCTAAGGGTTCACACAGAATCAACTTCACATTTTCGCATCCCGCCTTTAGGCCATCTTTCTTGACAACAAAATTCTTAGGGGGGTAAACATGAGTACATTATTCAGCAAATCCGGTAAAGATAATACCGATGCTGCCCTGGCAGTCTTACAGGAGGGAATAAGACAATACGCTATTAAGCAGGTTGTTATTGCCTCAACATATGGTGACACGGGAATCAAAGCGGCAACACTTCTTAAGGATATGGACATCAACATCGTCGTTGTCACTCATAATGTCGGTTTCAAGGTGCCTGGTC
>CAZDYX010000255.1:0-5654 GCA_964509775.1 uncultured Desulfobulbia bacterium
AGATTATCGGTTTGTTGAGTATCTTTCTTATGTTAACCCTGTTAATGCCCGTTAATCCGGCCGAAGCGCGTCGGGGTGGTGGAGGATTTCTCCCCGGATTGATTATCGGCGGCGTCCTGGGGTGGGGTTTGTCGCCCCGTTACTATCCACCGGCTTATCATTATCCGCCGCCTCCGAGCTATTATTATCCGCCGCCAGCGCCCCCGGAACCCTATTATCCGCCCTCTAATGAAGCCGCACAAACGGCGCCGTCCGGAGGTCAGCTATTTATCTATCCCCGTCAAAACCAGGGAGAGGAGAGACTGGCCAGTGATCGTCAGGCCTGCCACGACTGGGCCGTGAACCAGACAGGTTACGATGCTTCAAAACCGCCCGTGGGAACACCTGACAGTCAGATCATTCAGAAGAGTGGGGACTATTTCCGGGCCATCAGCGCCTGCCTGGATGCCCGGGGGTATACGGTGAGATAGCGAGGAATTCATGACCGGCCTATTCCGAATAGGAAGGCTTATCCGGTTCAGTGCTTCAATCGCAATCTCCGATCGGTCCTTACTGATCAGTGCCTGACTCTATCATGGACCTCGAGCCATAGATGCAAGCCTATCCGGCCAAATCACGTGCCCCGGCCGGATAGGCCGGTCCGGGGTATTTTTTTTCAGTCCCATGAAGGCGGGTATAATCTCGATCTCGGCTACCGACCACGCGTTTTTCACACTCGTTCCAATTTGTCGGATGCGCCAGGTGGCCGCCTGCGTCGGGGCGAACGTTTTTACCACGCGGTTGATTTTTGGATGAAATACCAGGCGGGATAGGTCGATCGCCTTATCTTCCGCGAGCAACGGCACCCAATTGTTATCTTCATTCTTGTGCTCGATCACCAGGCCTCGTGGGTAATCGGCATAACGCCCCCCCAGTTCGAAAACAAATCCGCCAATAGCCATCGGTTGTCGACAGGAGATGTTAATCCGTTCATTACCATGCTGGGGTGCCCTTGTCGACCAAATCGTCCCGACATTTTGATCGGTGAGAAAGCGGGTATCCGCTGAAGCGATCGATGTGCTCATTGTACAATCCCCGGGGAGCGGTTTAATGATCGTCACCTCCTTCTCCGGAGGGGCTTTCCGTTTAATACCGATCTTGCCGACTCGTTCAAGCACAAGCTCCATGTCCTGATGAGACACAAGGCGAAACCTTTCAGGATGAGCGCTAGCAAAAACGACAAGGTCATCAAACTGGCTTTTCTCATAAAACTGACCACGCACGTATACCCAGCGAACGCCAAGCACATCCAATAATTGGAGCGACTCGACATGGGGAAAGGCCTCTAATACCGGCAGAACGACGTCTTCATAAAAAGGCGGATCAAATCCGCTCATGCCATTGACGACCGGGTGATGATGGAAGCAGGCCGCTGCATAGGTAAGAATGGCATCCTGACAGACGCCGTCCGTAAACCGGTTGGCGGCAGTACGCACCGGGAGGGCTGCAAGCGTACCCCCGGGGTGATCGCGAAGAAAGCGGTTGGCTGGACTATTTTCGATTAGGTTGGGAATTGAAATAAGATCGAATGGGTGGGGCCAAAGTTCTACGAGCGTAAGGGCTGCAAGCGTAAGGGGCAGCCAAATGCGCAGCCGACAATGTCGCTCGAATAAGATGGCCCCGAAGATGGCACCAAGGCAGGCTGTTCCGGCGATGGCAATAATTCCCCACCGGCTGACGAAACGAACGGCATTAAACCCGGGGAGCAGGTCGTAAAGCCAGGTCAAGGGCAACGTATAAGTGGTTTTTGACACCTCTATCGATGGCCCGAGGGAGAGTACGAATCCTGCCATAGCGATTACGGAGAGTGCCCGCAGGGCGACGATACGCGGATCTTTGGAGTCATTCGAGCCAGGCCGTAAGCAGGTTAAGAGTATCGCCAACAGCGGGGGACTCAGGTCATGGGTTAAAACGAACATCCTGAGCGCCATGGTCCAAACAAGGACGAGCAGGGTAGTCCACAGGATTTTGGACCAAGGGTAGACCAATAACCCTTTCCCCCGTCTGTGCACCAACTTTCTGGACCAAACTGCGGTCCGATGCAAGAGGAAGGCAATCAGAGTAATCAACAACCCCGCTGCAATTCCAAGCAGGACAGCTCCAGGGAACAGCACCGTCTCCCCTTCACCGGGGGTTTTCGCCAGCGCACTGCCCCAAAAGATCCATTTGCCGGGCTCCAGGTGTAAATATTTCCAAAGGGCGGAGGATTCATATACATAAATATTCCGCTTGAAGCCGAAGGTTGTTGAAATGCGGTTATACGCCAAAAGTTCCTGGACCATTAGGGCAAGACCTATGATCATTGAGATCCCCGTACGGATTAGAAAAACGGGACGATTGAAGACGAGACCGCTTGTTGCATACAGGAGTACCACAACAGCGATTAGCGGGGTCAGGAGTACCGCATAGTAGACGCAACTTCCCCAAGTGACCGCAACGGCGAGTGCCAGACCCATCATTGCTGTGTGCCGGCGCAGGCCCATCGCCAGACAATGGACACAGGATAGGGCCAAGGGGAACGCGGACAACCAAAGGAGTTGCAACCGGCCGCTCTGATAAATAAAATAGGGGGCCGTTTCTAAGAGCGTACCGGCGAGCAGTGCAAAGGCCCTCTCGCCGGTCACCCGTTTTACAAACAGGAACGTAGCCCACCCGTTAAGGAAAAAACCGGTCAGCAACACAAGGTTGTAGGCGCCAACTGGCGTCGCCCCAAACGACCGAGCCAGGCGCGCGAGCAGGGAGAGCACCGGCATCTGCTCGGTGAAACCTAATACATCGTTATGGGGGTAGAACTGAAGCCCTTCGAGGAGATCCCCCGGCCTGTCCATCAGATTCGACGACCAGGTTTCGAGCTGGGCCGCATTAAGCAAGGCATCATACCACCAGGGCGCACTGAGTAAGTGATCGGTTAGGTGAGCGGTTAATGGCCTAAACCAAAGGAGGGCGAGTCCAAGAAAGTATCCAATCGGCAGAGCAGCAATGACAAAGCGACGAATGACTGAAACGCGTTTCATTTTTTCTTCATGTAAGCAAAACCCGTTAAAGAGATAGGTAAGAATAGACGATTAGTGCATTCTTAGGATCAGTTTCTATGGCCTTAACTTGCTTTCAGCACTTTTACTTTTTTCTTAAATTCCCTCCCCTTCCAGATCAAATAAATGGTGGGATAGATGATCAGTTCCATGATCATGGAGGTAATCACTCCGCCCACCATGGGGGCGGCGATGCGTTTCATGACGTCCGAACCGGTGCCGTGACTGAACATAATCGGCACCAATCCGGCCAGAATGACGCTGACGGTCATCACCTTAGGACGGATCCGTTTGACGGCCCCGAACATAATAGCCTCTTTGAGATCCGGGATCCCCTTCAAACGGCCTTCTTTTTTCCACCTTTCATAGGCCAGTTCCAGATAGAGCAGCATGACCACCCCGGTTTCGGCATCCAACCCGGCCAGGGCGATAATGCCCACCCAGACTGCGATGCTTAAGTTATAATTCAGCAGATAAAGCAGCCAGAAAGAACCCACCAGAGAAAAAGGAACGGCCAGCAAAACAATCAGCGTCTTGGTCACCGAGTTGGTGTTAAAAAAAATCAGGACAAAGATAATCAGCAGGGTCAGGGGAATGACTAATTTGAGTCTCTCCTCGGTCTTGATCAGATATTCATATTCCCCGCTCCACTCCAGGCGGTATCCTTCCGGGATCTTCAAGGAAGCCACTTTCTTTTTGGCCTCCTGCACATAGCCCCCCACATCGCGGCCGCTGAAATCCACAAAGACATAGAGGCTGAGTAAGCCTTCTTCGCTCTTGATGGCCGTCGGCCCTTTGACAATTTGTATGTCCGCCACTTGACCCAGAGGGACACTGGGGGATTGCGGATTGCGGATTGCGGATTGCGGACCTGAACTACCCATCTGTGACCCTGAATTGGCTGAGGCGCCCATGCCGGCCAGAGGCACCAAAATCCTCTTGAGCTGCTCGATATTCCCTCGCAACTCCCGGGCATAGCGAATATTCACCGGATAGCGTTCCCGGCCTTCTACGGTGGTGGTGATATTCATACCGCCGATGGCGGTCTCAACCACTTCCTGAATATCTTCCACGGCCAGACCATAGCGGGCCGCTTCCTGCCGGTTGACCGTCACATCCAGGAAGTATCCGGTGGTCATCCTTTCGGCATAGACGCTGCGGGTTCCCGGGATATCTTTGATATGATGTTCGAGGGCCAGCCCGATCCGTTCCAGTTCCTCCAATTTCGGACCCAGCACCTTGATCCCCACCGGGGTCCGGATCCCTGTGGCCAGCATATCGATCCGGGCCTTGATGGGCATGGTAAAAGAATTGGCCACACCCGGGATGGTCAGGGCGTCATTCATTTCATTCTTCAATGCCTCGACGGTCATCCCCTTACGCCACTGTGATTCCGGCTTGAGGTTGACGACCGTTTCAAACATCTCCAAGGGCGCCGGATCAGTGGCCGTTTCGGCCCGGCCGGCCTTGCCGAAGACCTGGGCCACTTCCGGGATCTGTTTTAAGATCTTGTCCTGCATCTTCAGCAGATCCGTGGCCACTGTAATAGAGGCGGCCGGAACGGTGACCGGCATATAAAAAAGGGTCCCTTCATAAAGGGGGGGCATAAATTCCGAGCCAAGTTTCATAAAGGGATATACCGTTGCGGCCAAAACAATGATCGTCAGGATAATGACGGTTTTTTTAAACCGCAAAGCAGCCCGGGCCACCGGCTCATAGAGCTTATGCAGGATGATGCTGAGGGGATTCCTTTCTTCCGGCCTGATCTTCCCCCGGATAAATAAGGTCATCAAGACCGGGGTAATGGTAATGGCCAAAAAAGCAGAAAAAAGCATGGCAAAGGTTTTGGTATAGGCCAGGGGTTTAAAGAGCCTTCCGGCCTGGGCCTGCAGAGTAAAGACCGGCAGGAAGCCGACGGTGATGACCAGGAGGGAAAAGAACAGGGACGGCCCTACTTCCTTGGCGGCTTCGATGATAACGTCGGTTCGAGTTCGGAGTTCGGATTGCGGATTGGGGATTGGGGAATCGAGTTCGACGTTCGGCGTTCGGCGTTCGGGGTTTCCTTCCGCGCCACTCGTGCCCCGTGCCTTTTGCCTCGTGCCTCCCCCCTCGTCACCCGTCACTCGCCACTCGTCACTCTTTTTCCCCGCCTCCCACTCTTCCAATTTCTTGTGGGCATTTTCCACCATGATGATCGAGGCATCCACCATAGCCCCGATGGCGATGGCGATTCCGCTTAAACTCATGATATTGGAAGTGACTTTCAGATGAACCATGAGGATAAAGGAGATAATAATGGCCAGAGGCAGGGTCAGGATGATGACCAGGGCGCTGGGGAGGTGAAACAAGAAGATAATGCAGACCACGCTGACGGCTATGGAAAGTTTGATGATCTCCTCTTTCAGGGTATCGATGGAACGATGAATCAGATCGGACCGGTCATAGGTGGTAACGATCTTGACCCCTTTGGGCAGGCTGGGTTGAATATCCTTTTTGATTTTTTCCTTGACCCGCTCGATGACTTTCAGGACATTTTCGCCGAACCGGACCACCACGATCCCGGCAGCCACTTCCCCTTTTCCG
>CAZDYX010000256.1:0-5609 GCA_964509775.1 uncultured Desulfobulbia bacterium
GCCGTTCTTGAAGCAGATACATGATCGCACCGCAAAAGGAGAGGGCAAGAAAGCCGTTGGCCACAATGGCAATGCTCGCGTGCACCGGGAGCCAGCCGCTTTTTAGGGCCGGCGGCAATTCGGGGATAGTCCGGGAGGAGAAGGCCGAGACCAGCATCAATGCCGTGATCACCGGACTTACAAAGGCCCCCAGGTTCTTGACCTTATAGCGCCAATGAAAGGTAAGAAAAGCCCAGGTCATTGACCAGGCAAAAAAGGAAACCGCCTCGTGGTTATTCACCAGGGGCGTATGACCTGCCTCGATATAGCGGACCACAATACCGGCCGTATGGATTATACCGGCCCCCAGGATGAGCAACCGGGCAACATCTCTGGCATGTTTGTTCTGGGTAACAAAATAGACCACGTATGCTGCCGTGCTCAAAATATATATGGCCACGGTAACTTGAAAAAAAAGATAGCTCATTTACAGACTCCTTCGTCTTACGAACTCACCGTTTGGGAGCGCCACCTCAAACGGGTATCCGGCGCCAAGAACGGAATATATATGATATTGCACCTCATCCCACTTTTTCTCCCGGATCCAGTTCAGGATCTCGGGATGGAGCAACCGGAGGAACAATTTTTCATTTTCCCTCTGGGATCGACCTTCGGCAAGAACCCGGCTCCGGACCTGGCCCAGAATATCCAGAAGAACGGCATATTCGGGACCAAACATCCCTTCCAGTTTTTGGCGCAGATGCTTAGCCAGGGCCGGACTTTTTCCGTTGGTGGATACGGCGATCATGAGATCGCCCTGCCGGACCACGGCCGGGAGGGTAAAGGTACAAAATTCCGGGGTATCCACCACATTCACAAAAATATTCCGTTGGTTCGCCTCCGCAAAAATCGCCGTCTGCACCTGGTGATCATCGGTGGCCGCGATCACCAGAAACACACCCTCCAAATCCCCGCCCTCGTATGACCGGGCCATCCATTCAACCCTTCCCTCATCATGCAGGGTCATAAGACCAGGGGTGATAGCCGGGCTGATCACCCGAACTCTGGCCCCGGCCAGTAGTAATCCCCGGACCTTGCGCTCGGCGACCGCCCCGCCGCCGATGACCGCGCACAGACGATTTTCAATGTTCAAGCAGACTGGGAAAAGACGCATGGAAACCACCTTAACTCCTTAATGGTACAGATATTTTATAGAACTGGCAATTTCTTTCCCTGGGTGCGAGGGACTCCCCCTCTTTGAGGTCATTCCCGCCGGGGCTAAGGTCCATAAGAATGGTCGGCCGGGGAGGGTTAGCCCGTTCATTGCCGTGCTCTGCCAGCGGATCAATTCCGAACAGCGATATCAGCCATTAATTCAGCACCAGCTTATTGCGAAAGTCGCGTTGTTGGGGGCCTCTGGACTTACGCCTTGCCATGCTTGCCCCTCCGTTTTTTCGCTGATTCGATCTGCTTGAGTTCTTCTTCCGCCTCGATAAAATGCCGTTCAACCTCCGTCGGCTCGGCAAGTTGTGCCTGCCGGTATTTTTCGTATTCGATATGCGCCTTCTGCAGGGCGGCATCATGGCTGATTTTGCCCGCATGGGTCAGAATTTCCCGCCCGGAGAGTTTAAGAAAATCATCCAGTTTGGCGATCCATTCCCGCATGGTCATGGGCTTGCGGTTCAGCGCCTGCAATTCCGCAAATTCCAGATAAATGGTGACGATGCGGTTGAGGATATCCAATTCCTCTTCCGTCAGGTAATTCTTGGCGATCTCCGCTTCGTTTTTGCGAATCGTTGGGCCGACCCAATTGGTCATTCCCATGTTGGGCTTAGACGCATCAGCCCGGCCATAGATCACTTCCGCTGCCGTCTGTCCGTGTGCCGCCCAGTGCATTTTATTCTGGATAACCTTGAAAAATTCCGAGCTGTGCGGGTAGCCCCAAAGGGGCATGACATACCAGCCCAGGGCAACGCCCTGGGTTTGAAACGGACCACAGATTATAGCCCTGAAGGGCGTGACATAGATTGTTGTCATCCCTTTCTTGTGTCACGCCCTTTCAGGGCTGAAACGTATTTGCTTACCCTCACCCAGGGCGTTGCCCTGGGCTGGGATGTGATGCCCCTTCAGGGCGGGTTTAAATGTCGAACATTAGGCCACCCGCACAGGTCCAAAAATTCTCGTGATACATCCGCTTTCGGGTCATAGTCGATGCTCAGGGCGTAGATATCCAGCACCTTGCGCCAGAATACCTTTTCCGAAGAGCGGATGTCCCGAATGCGGGCCAGCAACTCATCGAAATAATTGCCTCCGCCGCCTTGTTTGAGCCGTTCATCATCCATGGCAAAACCCTTGATGATGTATTCCCGCAGTCGCTGGGTGGCCCAGATGCGGAATTGTGTCCCCCGGATGCTGTTTATTCGGTAGCCGACCGATATGATGGCATCCAGATTATAGTATTCCAGATCGCGGGAAACGCTTCTGTCCCCCTCGTTTTGAACTGTTGCAAATTTTGCAACAGTTGCCTCCGACCGGAGTTCCCCTGTTTCAAAGATGTTCTTTAGGTGCCGACTGACACCAGATTTATCGACTCCGAATAATTCGGCCATCTGATTGATGGTCAGCCATACGGTTTCATGCTGAACCCGTGTCTCAATACAGATTTTGCCATCGGCAGTTTGGTATAACAAAAATTCTGTTTTCGCGGGCAGATGGTTTCCTGATTCGCATTCATTGGTGTTGGATGGCGTTTTCTTCTTCATTCCCTTGCCCCCCACATTATTCGGCAATAACCACAATTCCGTCTCAGTGCTCAGTGCCCGGCAACCCCCGGTTATTACAGGAGGACCGGTAAATCAGCATCACGCAATCGTATATTCCACGGCAAGGCAATGGTATGCTCGTCTATCCGGTAGCATTCGCTTCCGGCATAAATGACTAGGCCGGTCATGATTCTCGCGTTTTCATATGTTTCGCGAAAGGCCCGAAGCCCGCTGGCGTCGTGTCTCGAAAGGTTGGTCTTGCATTTCACCTCGATGGGATAGAGCCTTCCGTCCCGCTCGATGATGAGATCTACCTCGGCGCCGCCGCCCGTACGCCAGTGGTAGGCATGGGGTGGCATAGACAGGGTCATACCCTGGCGCAGCACCTCGTTGACCACCCAGGTCTCGAATATCGCCCCCAGGATCGGGCTGACCGCCAAGGCATCGGGCGAAGAAATACGCTGCAGGTAACAGGCCATGCCCGTATCCCGCAGGAAGCCCTTCCGTTTACCACTCAGTCGCTTTATCGTGTTTCCCTGATAGGGGAAGAGCTCCAGCCATTGGTACGTATTGATCAGGAGATCAAGCCATTTGCGAGCGGTGGCTGGCGTCACCCCGACCTCCCGGCCGAACTGGGAGGCGTTCACCTCCTGGGAGGTCAGTGCGCCGGTAAGTCCCAAAAATCTACCGAAGCCGGCGAGTTCTCGAATATCCTCCATAAGCCTGACATCCCGTTCAACGTAGGTCTGCACGTACGATCGAAAATAATCCGGAACAATCGCGTCAGGGGCATCGAGAAGTCCCGGCAAGGTGCCGCGCCAAAGGAAATGTGCAAGATACCGCAACGGGGTTATCGTTCCCGCAGCCAGATCCACCAGCGAATCCGGGGCATCGAGATAGGCCGGCAGCCATCCGTCTTTGTTCCCCCATCCGGAGAGCTCATACGCCGTCATGCCGTCGAGGGGCAGAATACCGACGCGGCCCGCCATGCTTTCGGCGACCGAGCGCAGCATGCTGAGGTTTTGCGAGCCCGTCAGGAAATATTGGCCGGGAGAATCGAGACGGTCAACCCTTCGCTTCAGGGCTGGCAAGAGTTCCGGCACGAATTGGACCTCGTCGAGGACCAGGGGGGACGGAAAATTGTCCAAGAATAAATCGGGGTCCTGGCGGGCGCCGTAGAGGTCCTGAATCGGGTCGAAAACGATTGTTTTCACCTCAGGAAGGAGACGGCTGAGTAAAGTGCTTTTTCCAACCTGACGGGCTCCGGTGACGAGAACGACCTTGAAGTAGCTCCGCAGATGAAGAAGCCTTTTCTCCGCATGTCGGTTTCGATAGTTCATCAAAGGACCTTCTTCTTGTTGGGACGAACAGTTTCGGCAGGCTTGAAGGTATAAATATTACCACTATATTTAAAGTTACCAGTATTAAAAAACAAGGAAATTTTATCAAAAACCAACAAAAAATCAAGGACGGTATTATTTTTCGGCAGGCCATGGTAGGCTAAGGGTGTATCATGATCCTTTTCCAACGATGATGAAGAAGGGGTCCGCAGCCATGGCCGATCGTAGATCCTTGACTCTCAAGAAGAAGGGTGTGGACAAATTCCGACTATCCCTCCTAAGATTTTCCACTCGATCTTATCGTTTTTCTTCTTGAAGCCAAAACATCAACTTTATTAAATTGCCCAGATATGCAAAGGTAGCAAAAATAACCTTTATTTTGCTTGCTGCCACCGCTTCTTAAAAAAGAGAAATCCTTATCTGATAAGGAAACTTGCCAGTATGAGTCAAGTCGTTATTGAAAATCCGATTATCAACTCACCGTTCGACGAACCGGTCCGCCATTTTCTCTTCAACGAAGAAGGCATCACCAACGAGATCATGGAAGGACGGCGGACCAGCTCCTATTTTGTACCTATCCCGCGCCCGAAGAAAAAAGGGAAAAATCAATCTTCGCTGTTCGACACCGAATGGACCCAGGACCGAATCGAGGAAAACAAACTCGTCAATGACATCCGTCGCAGTGTCGCCATGTGGCGAAAGGGCGGCTATATTGGCGTAACCTCTATAACCAAACAGCTTCTTTCATACTGGACAAGCCCCGAGAGGGAAAAACGGCTTTTCTTTTGCCAAGTCGAAGCGCTTGAAACCGCGATCTACACCACCGAGGTTGCCAGAAAATACAATGACGCCTGGATTGAAAACGCTATTCGCGAGGCCAACAACACATCTAACCCCGGATTGCCCCGAACCGCATTCAAGATGGCGACCGGCACGGGAAAAACGGTGGTCATGGTCATGCTCATCGCCTGGCATACCCTCAATAAACGCGCCAACCCGCAGGACGCCAGGTTTTCCGACACCTTTCTTGTCGTTGCCCCAGGCATCACGATCCGGGACCGGTTGCGGGTGCTCCTGCCCAATGACCCGCAAAATTACTACCGCCAGAGAGACATTATCCCTCCCCACCTGCTGGAACAGCTTGGCCAAGCCAAGATTGTCATCACCAACTATCATGGCTTTCAACTTCGCGAAAAGGTCAAGGCCGGCAAACTGACCAAAATCATGCTGACGGAAGGCGTTAACGGCGTTTTCACCGAAACTCCGGATCAGATGGTACGCCGTGTCTGCCGGGAACTCGGCAGCAAGAAAAATATCATTGTTTTTAACGACGAGGCCCACCACTGCTATCGTCGCAGGCCTGACGCCGAGAAAGAAGGGCGTATGGACGATACGCCCCTACGCGGCGATGACCTGGCCGAGGCCAAAAAACGCGATGAAGAGGCCCGCGTCTGGATCTCCGGCATCGAGGCAGTCAAGGCCAAGATCGGCGTGAAGGCCATCTACGATCTCTCGGCCACCCCGTTTT
>CAZDYX010000257.1:0-5583 GCA_964509775.1 uncultured Desulfobulbia bacterium
AGGCCGTAGCGCGATACCCGGCCGTATGTGGGTTTTAAACCCACCACACCGCAGTGGGAGGCCGGCTGCCGGATCGAGCCGCCGGTATCGGACCCCAGGGAGGCGATCGCCTCTCCGGCAGCCACCGCCGCCGCGGACCCGCCGCTGGAGCCGCCGCAGATATATTGCGGATTCCAGGGGTTCCTGGGAAGGCCAAAGGCACAGGTCTCGCTCGAAGAGCCCATGGCGAATTCATCCATGGAGTTCTTGCCCACGATAATTGCGCCAGCCTTTTTCAGACGTTCGACCACCGTGGCATCATAGACCGGGACAAAAGGTTCCAGGATCCTCGATCCGCAGGTGGTCCGCATGCCCTTGGTGCACATGTTGTCCTTGATGGCGAGGGGAATCCCGCACAGAGGACCGCCCCCGCCTTTTCTTAGGAGATCTTCGGCCTCCCGTGCCTGGCGCAATGCCGCCTCGCCGTCCAGGGTGATGTAGGCCCCGACGTGTTTTTCCGTCTCCTCGATCCGGGCAAGGATCGAACGGGTAATATCTTCCGGGGAGACCTCTCGCCGGGCAAGAAGGTCCTGTAATTGATGAATCGTTAAGGCAAAGAGTTCCATTTTCGTTGACCTTCATCAAGAGCTGCGGTTCGGAAAAGAAGGCGGATGCGGAGGGATGCAGTCAAATTATGCGCGGCACCACGAAGGCCTCGTCATTCGTGCAAGGGCCATTGGCCAGGGCCTCCTCCTGACTGAGAGATGGCGTGTTGACATCCTCGCGGAAGGCGTTTTCCGTCGACGTGGTGTGGGTCGTGGCCGGGATTCCCTGGGTGTCCAGCTCGTTTAGGGTGGTAATAGAGTCCAGAATGGTATCAAGCTGGGCCGTCATGGTCTCTGCCTCGGCCCCGTCTAGTTCAAGCCGGGCAAGATGAGCTATGTGCTTTATTTCGTTAGCAGTTATTTTCATAGCTCCTGTTTTTACCGCATGGACCTTATTTAGTCAAACATTCTTTTGCAAAGAACAAATCAAGCGATTAGCTGTTTATATGAAAATGAAGAATCCAGAAGTCAGAATTCAGGAGTCAGGAGGGGATTCGCGAGGCTCTCTATTTCTAATTCTAATTCTGAATTCTGACTCCTGGATTCCATGCTACAAAGATCAACCTGATCTCTGATCGCAGCTTCAGGTGGAGGGCGCAGGGCATGAGGATGCTATTTCCCGGGTCTGGATGATCCGAGGTGGTTGGGCCCCGGCTCCGGTGCCTGTCCGGCGAGGCCGTATGCGGGCCGCGAAGCTCCGTACCCGTCGGAAAACCAGGGGCAGGGAAAGGGCAAGGATAATGACCGCCCCGGAAACCGCAATCCAGGGGGGAATAAGTTCGGTTGCCTGGCCGGCGGCGGCCCGGGCCGAAATCCCCAGTCCGGCATAGACCCGGTCGAGCAGCAGGCCGCTTAAAACCGTACACACGGACAGAGAGATCAGGTAGATGGCGGTGGCCTTCCTGCCGAGCAATCCCACCAGCACGGAAAGGGAGGTGATATTCGTTGCCGGCCCTGCCAGAAGAAAGACGAGGGCGGCCCCGGGGCTCACCCCCTTAAGGATCAGGGCAGCGGCGATGGGGGTGGAGGCCGTGGCGCAGATATAGAGGGGGATACCCATCATCAGCATGACCAGCATGGACAAAAGCCCACCTCCCAGGTAATGGCCCAACAGTTCCTCCGGCACGAGAACAGTGATCACCCCGCCCAATAGCAACCCGATCAGAAACCATCCGGCAAGATCGCTCCAAAGGTCGGTGAAGGCAAACCTTAAGCCGGCGCCCAGTTTTTCCCCTAATGAGTGGTGATTTGCATGGTCTTGGGGCGGGCAATCATTTCCGTCGCAGCAGTTGTCCACGCTGCAGCTTTTATCAATGATCTTCGGAACATTGGGGCTGTTTTCGGAATCGAAAAGGTTTTCGGCAATCCCGGTCACCACGGCGGTGAAAAAGGAGGCTAGCGGCCGGGCAACGGTCATGATCGGGTCAAGCAGGGAAAGGGTGATGGCGATGGAATCCACTCCCGACTCGGGCGTGGATACAAGAAAGGCGGCGGTCGCCCCGGTGTTTGCCCCCTGTTTCTTGAGGGCGGCAGCGGCCGGAAGGACCCCGCAGGAACATAAGGGGATCGGGATTCCAAAGAGCGCCGCCTTCATCACCGGCAAGACATTCCCCTTGCCCAGATGTCTTGCGACCGTGGCTGGCCGCAGGAAGACCTTTATTAATCCACCGATGATAATACCGAACAGGACAAAAATTCCTGATTGCAGCAGCAGTGTCCAGGATGCCTTCATGACATCGAGCAAAAACAGCATAACAATTTCCGTCCCGAAAAAGTGTTGTTTTACAGGGTTCTTCTTGGTTCACGAATGCTCAAGTTTTATTGATAATCTGAATAAACACTCATGTAATTTTATGACATAACCGATCTTTTGTCAAACGAGCCCCTTGCAGCAACAAGCTCTTGCCCACATCTGCGCCTCCTCTCGAGGCTACGACCGACATGGTACTTGAAATATATTAAGGAATTGTCCGATTTTTTTTACGCCACAAACCATTCACAAACCATTTTCATCTTGCTACCCTGCCTTTCTTCATGGTAATTTTGTTTAAAGACGTTTATTGAGCTGTTTTCAATCAGGAGTCGGAAGGCTGAGAGAACCTTTTTCACATCTCGTCTCGGTCCTCCCAAAAGCAAAATCTTTTCACCTTAAAGAACAAAAAAACCAAAGAGGGAGCCCATGGAGCATAACATAATTCGTAAATTGTTAGTCGGCCTGACCATTGTCGCTCTGTTTCCCATTGCTGTAACAGTGGACACGGCCCAATCCGAAGATTACAAACGCTGTGGAACGCGCCAGGTTTCAGAAAGCGAGGCACGGCTCGTTGATGCTGCCCTGGCAAGGTTCATGGCCGACCGAGGAGCCACTACCGCAAGTCCGCCAGGCAGCGTGGTGATTCCGGTCTATTTTCATGTGATCAATAACGGTGCCGGGATTGAAAACGGCGATGTTCCTCAGTCCCAGATTAATGATCAGATCGCGGTCTTAAACGAAACCTACGGGGGGCAAACCGGCGGGGCGGCAACCCCATTTCAGTTCCAGCTTGTCGCCACGGATCGCACCACAAATTCGTCCTGGTACACCATGACCCCGGGTTCACTGGCTGAGAAGAACGCCAAGGAAACCCTGCGTCAAGGAGGGGCAAACGCCCTCAACCTTTACACCGCCAATATCGGCGAGGGACTGCTCGGGTGGGCTACATTCCCGATGGATTACGACAAAAACCCATTGATGGACGGGGTAGTGGTGCTCTTTACAAGCCTTCCCGGAGGCACGGCCACCAATTATGATGAGGGATACTCGGCAACGCACGAAACAGGACACTGGCTGGGGCTCTATCATACCTTCCAAAACGGCTGCGGTCTCCGCAATGACCGGGTGTCCGACACTCCGGCAGAACGTTCCCCAGCTTATGGCTGTCCTGAGGGACGCGACTCATGTCTGAGGTCGGGTCTTGACCCGATCCACAATTTCATGGACTATTCATATGACTCCTGCATGAATGAGTTCACCTTCGGTCAGGCTGACAGGGGGGATTCCATGTGGTTCCAATACCGGGAGCCGTAGACAGAGTTACCCTTTGAAAAAGAATTTCCCTGATCAGTGTTGGGTTATGTCCCGCTCACCAAACAGGGCAGTACCCACCCGGATGAGGGTTGCCCCCTCTTCAACGGCCTTCTCAAAATCATTGGATATCCCCATGGAGAGTTCAAGACAATGATGGCATAAAAGGCCTTTTGTCAGTAGTTCCTCCCCAAGGACCCTGAGGAACCGGAAATAAGGCCGCACCGCTTCGGGATCAGCAAAAAACGGGGGCATGGCCATCAAACCTCGCACCTCAAGGTGCGGAAAAAGACGAATTTCCCGAATAAAGGCCTCTGCCTTTTCCGGCATTACCCCGGATTTCTGATTTTCCCTTCCGATATTCACCTGCACCAAAATCGGCAGCCGCTTCTGTTGGCGGGAAAGACTTTGTTCCAGATTACCTGCCAGTTTGATGCTGTCTACCGTCTCCACCACGTCAAAGTGTTCAACCACTGATTTAATCTTATTGGTCTGTAAATGGCCAATAAAGTGCCATTGAGCATTGCCGGCAAGCGCCTTGATTTTTTCTCGGCCCTCCTGTAGATAATTCTCCCCAAAAAGATGCTGGCCAGCATCCATCGCCTCATAAATTCTTTCCATAGGCACCCTTTTAGTCACGGCCACGAGACGGACAGAGTTAGGATCCCTTCCTGCCCGCCGGGCAGCCGCAAACATCCTCTCTCTAATTTTTGTCAGATTATCCTGCACCGAAACCATATAATCACCATCATGAACATTCTTTGTAACTACTCAGGTTGATAGTCTGTAGGTGTTAAGGTGAATAGGTTAAGAAGAAAAATTCGAAATTACGCTAAGTTCAGAGCATTTGAACTTGTTGATGAAATCCTGTTCGTGTCTGATACGTTCGTTGCTCTGCCCCTAACAGACTACAGACCAAACAACCTGAGTAGTTACCATTCTTTATACGTCAGGAAGCCCAAAAAGTATCCTCGCATTGGCGGTGGTGATCCTTGCCACCTCGGGAAGAGGTACTCCCTTCAATGCCGCCACCTTCATGGCCGTCCATACCAGATAGGCCGGTTCGTTTCTTTTCCCCCGCCGGGGCATGGGTGCCAGGTATGGGGCATCGGTCTCCAGGAGGAGGGCCGAGAGCGGCAGCATTCTGACTACCTCATGAAGCATTGCCGCATTGCTGAAAGTAACCACGCCGGGGATGGAAATCAGAAAACCCAGTTCTATAACCTCGTGGGCAAATCGTACATCGCCGGAAAAACAATGCATGACACCCCGGGCCGGCAAGTGACCCACCTTTTTGAGGATAGCCAGCACATCGTCATGGGCCTGCCGATCATGAATGATGAGCGGCAGGCCAAGATCCTTGGCCAAGAATGCCTGCCGTTCAAAATGTTGTCTTTGGCGCTCCGGTTTACTCAAGAGTTTCACATAGTCAAGACCGATCTCGCCGTAAGCCACCACCTTGGGCCTCCTGGCCAGAGCGGCCAGATTATCATAATCCTTGTCTGCCATTTCGTCCACGCTGTGCGGACATACCCCAATGGCGGCAAAAATCTCCTCTTGCCGACAAGCCATCTCCACCGCCTGATACGAACTGGCAAGATCGGTGCCGATGGTAATCATCTGCACTACCCCGACCTCCCTTGCCCTGGCTATTAGAGTGTCTTCTTCGCCGTTAAATTCGGCCATATCGAGATGACAATGCGTGTCCACAAAAAACGTATCTTTCGTAAAGGCTAACCTGGGAATATCTTTCATTTTATCCATAGATAAAGTCCAAACTCGGCCAGTTATTGCAAGTTGGTAATTTGATTTTTTTTGCCTGCTTACGCGACCATCAACTTTTCTTCTCTCGCGCACAATGGTACACTAACGCTCATGATCAGCGATCACCCTCAGATCATGAAAAGGAATTCAGAATTCAGAAGTCAGGAGCCA
>CAZDYX010000258.1:0-4085 GCA_964509775.1 uncultured Desulfobulbia bacterium
ATTCGTTTTGCAGTGGAACAAGACAACTTGGGTTGCGGGCATAGCCCGCCTTGGTAGCATGATCAAATCTAAGCTCCTGAGACGAAGAAGGATGGCGCATTCATTTGCAAAAATTGGGGTGCTTGATCTCCAGGGGGGTGTCGAGGAGCACCTGGACCATTTAGAACGAATCGGCATAACCGGCCTCCGGGTGAAAGATTACCGGCAGCTTGCCGGCCTGGTCGGACTGATCGTCCCGGGCGGAGAGAGCACCTGCCTTGACCGACTCCTGCGCATATTCGGCCTCATGGAACCTATTGTCCGTGAATACCAACAGGGGATGAGGCTTTGGGGGACCTGCGCCGGGGCAATACTTCTCGCGGCCGAAAACATAGGAGAGCCTAGCCATCTTGGTCTCATCGACATCACGATCGAACGTAATGCCTTCGGAAGCCAGATAAACAGTTTTATAACCGAGGCTACCGTGCCGCGGGTAGCCAAGCATCCCCTGCCGCTCACCTTTATCCGGGCGCCAAAGATCCGTCGGGTCGGATCGGACGTGGAGATATTACTACGGATAGATGACTACATTGCCGCAGCGGAAAACGAGAAGGTTCTGGTAACGGACTTTCACCCTGAGCTTACGCCCTGCCTCGAATTCCACCGGTATTTTGCGCGAAAGTGTAATGTTCCCTTTGCTGATGAGGCCAAGGTCACTCCCATTGATCCTGCATGGAATCGCCAGGGCTGGATGCGATATTCCCGGATCTGCCCTGCGAGGTGAAGGATCTTCTCAAGATAATGACCTTGCCGTCATTCTCCAAAGAGGCTCATCGGAGTTCCTGCCCCCGGTTCCTTAAGGTCTTCCACTTCTTTTAAGGTCGGAAGATCCTTTATATCCTTTAACTCGAACACCTCAAGAAAACGGCGTGTCGTCCCATAGATAAGGGGTTTTCCCGGGAGATCCTTTCTGCCCACCACCTTGATAAGCCGCCGCTCAAGTAACTGTCGCAGGATACTACTTACGTCCACCCCGCGGACGTGTTCGATCTCTGACCGAATAATCGGCTGTCGGTAGGCAATGAGGGCCAAGGTCTCAAGCGCGGCCCGGCTTAACTTTACCGGTGCAATTTTTATCAGCCGACCAAGATACTCCTTAACTTCAGGCCTGGTCCGAAAGTGATACCCGTCCGCCACCTGCACGAGCCTGAAGCCCCGATCCTCATTATTATAGCGTTCAAGCAGGGATTCACATGTCTGTCTGATGGCGGCAAGGTCGAACTCCGGCAACAATTCCTTGAGCCTTGCCGGCGAGAGGGGGGTCTCGGAGACAAAGAAAATGGCCTCCAGGATTTTTGCTAAGGATACGGTTCCGATTTCTTTGGACATCAGACCGGTATGGTGTCGATTGCCGCGAACCGGGGTTCATGCAGGGGAAGCAGGATATCCGCCATGTTCTTAACTCGGAGCACCTGATCATAGGCCTCATAGACGTTCACATGGGTGCCGGGCGGGATGACTTCCATCTCCATGGCCCGGATGGCCTTGGGGGGGTCCAGGTTTTCCATGATGATGCAAAATCCGGTTATGGCAGCCAAACCCTTTTCAGTCGAAACCAGCACGGTAAGGCCGCCGGACGTATGGGCCGGGGTATGGATCACGCGGATGCCGGGGACGATCTCCTGGTCCTCGGTGATGCGCTTGATCCGGCCCTCCTGATCCAGTTCCTCGATACACTCGGCCATATAGCGAAAGTCGAGGGGGTGGGGGTTATAGATGGTGGTGAGTTCTTTTTCATGGACATAGAATGTGGCATTAGTGCATTTGTAGTCATTTTCGCAATGGTCATTATGGAGATGGGTATGGATGACCAGCTCAATGTCCGCAGGTTTTAGACCCCAGCGGGCAAGGCCCTGCTCGAAGGTATAGATCTTGCCGCCGATCGCCCGTTCCCGGTCCTCTGACTGGATAACGCCCATGAGACCGGTATCCACGAGGATCTTCCTGTCACCGCCTTCAAGGTACCAGACATAGATGGGGATGGTGTATTCCTTTCCATAGTCATATTGGTGGGTCATCATGCCCTTGTCAAAGATCTTGGTCCCCACCACAATGGGATGAATCTTGTAGGTTGTCATGTATCTCTGCTCCTTATCAAACTTTCCGGTTTATTATTCGTGAAACCTTTGGTTAATGACGGGGTGGTAACCGTTCATCCATGTTTGTTGATCTACAAGTAGGGGCGGGTTTCAAACCCGCCCAATCGGAATGCGCACAGCAAAGGGCGGGTTTGAAACCCGCCCCTACTCTTCCCCCTCGGAGGAAGATGCTCAATTGGAACGATGCTACTCGAACTTCCGTTACCTGGTGAACGGTTACACGGGGTGTTTACTTTATACCTTGCACACGGTAATAATCATGCCCTGTGCAGTCATACGCTTGTCCTTCACCAAGCCGTCCGCATAGGTGATAACCCGAGTGATACGATCTACCTGATCAGGGTTGCAAATGAACTCGTATTGGTCGCCGGTCTTGCTGTTATTAAGACGTAACCTTACGTCCCGAAAACCCTTTCAGCAATCACCCCGGTAGTCAATTAATTCTTGCATAACCCCTCTTTTTTTGACAAACCTAAACGCACTATTGTAATTAAAATAATAAGTTTTATTAATAATCATTTTTAATCAATCAGACAAGTTCAGTTATCAATCAAAAATGAACCAACGCCACCCGACAATCACCAGAGAACAGGATGGGATCTCATATCTTGTCCTTCCTTCCTTTCAGGTCCCCGGCCTTGTCCATGGATTTTTTACGCGCCATGGCGGGGTAAGCCCTTTCCCGTGGGATTTTTTGAATGTGGGATTTGGCCTCGGCGATCCGGACGAAAACGTGGCGGAAAACCGACGACGACTTAAAACTTCCCTGGGTCTCATGCATCTGGTTTCCAGCCGACAGGTGCATGGGGCCAGGGTCCTGGTCATTGATAAGCCCCTTAAGGGTGATCTGGTGGCGGAGGGATATGACGCCTTCGTCACCGACCAGGCCGATGTCGGTCTTATGATCCAGCAGGCGGATTGTCAGGCGATCATGTTCCATGGCCCGACACGGGCGGTCATCGGCATTGCCCATGTCGGGTGGAGGGGCAGTGTGGCCGGCATCATCGAGAAAACGGTCCTCGCCATGAAGGAGGCCTTTGGGGTGCTGCCGGAAGACTTGAAGGCAATCATCGGCCCCTCGCTGGGGCCGTGCTGCGCAGAGTTCGTGAACTATCAACAGGAACTGCCGGAAGGTTTCCGGTCCTTTCAGGTCCGGCCTTTTTATTTTGACTTCTGGGCGATCAGCCGGGCGCAATTGATGACAGCCGGAATCCCTGAGGCCTCCATAAGCTCGGCTGCTATCTGTACGGTCTGTGAACAATCATTTTTTTCTTATCGCCGCGATCAACGAACGGGCCGCTTTGCCGCGGTGATCGGGTTTAAGCCATGAAGAAAGGGGCGCGGCTTGCGGCCATGGAGGCCCTTGTTCAGTGGGAGGAGACGATGTCCTCCCTCGACGAGATCATCACTAAAAAAAATTACGAGTTTTCCTGCGAGGACCCGCGGGAACGAAATCTCTTTTTTGCCCTTACCAATGGGGTGGTGCGCCGGAAAGGGTATCTTGACTGGCTGCTGGATGAGTTCTCCCGACATCCGGTGACCAAAATGAAGCCCTTTGTTCGCCAGGCCTTACGGGTGGGACTCTTTCAACTTCTGTATATGGACCGCATCCCGGCCTCGGCCGCCATCAACGAGACGGTGGAGATATTGAAAAAAAAAGGGCATCCGGCCTGGTTGACCGGCTTTGTAAACGGCATCCTGCGTAATATCGAACGTCAGCGTCATAGCCTTCCGTATCCGGGAAACACCACGGACAATACCTCCGGACTCGCCATCAGGTTCAGCCATCCCGCATGGCTGGTTGAACGCTGGGTCACTCGGTACGGCCTTGCGGCCGCAATAACTCTGCTTGAAAGAAATAACCGACTGCCTCCCCTGACCCTGAGGGTAAACAGCAGCAAAACCAGCCGGACACAATTAAGAGAATTGCTTGCCAAGGCAGGGATC
>CAZDYX010000258.1:4095-5568 GCA_964509775.1 uncultured Desulfobulbia bacterium
GGCAACCGAAGGATCCTTTGCACCTGGCGCCCTTGTTATTTATAATCACAGCGGTCTGATCAGCTCCCTGCCGGGTTATTGGGAAGGCCTTTTTCAGGTCCAGGACGAGGGGGCCCAGCTTGTCACCCTTCTTCTTTCCCCGATTCCGGGGGGCCGTTATCTGGACGTCTGTGCCGGTGTCGGTGGCAAGACCAGCCATCTGGCGGAACTGGCAGGGGAGGGTGGTCATGTGGATGCCATTGAACCCCATGGCGGTCGGATAGGGCTTTTCCGCGAAAATCTCGCTCGTCTTGGTCAATCTCACCGGGTAACAATGATGGCGGGTGAACTTGAGAAGATGATACCTTCCCTGGGGACATATGACGGGGTCCTGGTGGATGCCCCCTGTTCAGGCCTGGGGGTGATCAGGCGCCATCCCGACATCCGCTGGAATCGAGGGCCTGCCGATCTTTCCCGTTATCAAATGATCCAGCAGCAGCTTCTTAGTGCCGCAGCTTCTCTGGTGGCGCCGAACAAGACCCTGGCGTATGCCACCTGCTCCACCGAGCCCGAGGAAAATGAGGAGGTGGCCTTATCGTTCCTGGCAAGCCATCCGGAGTTCAGTCTGTTGGATGCCGGGCATTTTCTTCCCGATGCCTGCCGTTCCCTGTTGGACAACAATGGCTTTTTCCGCACCACGCCCGACCAAGGAGACCTGGACGGTTTTTTCGCCGTCGTTTTTATCAGAACATCCAAGTGACGTCGGGGACGTTGCGATAGGTGCATCGGCGGTTTTCCCGGTTATTGTTGCGAAACGCTACCGGTTTCCTGGGGCGTATCGCCGTCGATAATGACCGGTTTGTTGTCGCCCCAGACCACGGCATACTGGCCGAGGCGTTTTTTTCTTTCCAACGCCTGTTTCACGGCGGCTTTCAGGGTATCCAACATCTTCTGGCTGTCCTGGGATAGGGTCTTCATAAGCCCGCCTCCTTTTCGATCAATTGAAAAAAGTCTTCATAATGAATGATCCGGCAATTACCTTGTTGTTCGAAAATCAGCACCGGCGTGTCGCTGCTGTTCATGAAACAGCGGGTCCGGTGCGCCAGGCTGCTGTATTCGATCAGCAGATTTTTCAGGCTGCGGGGAAAACGTCTGGCAATATCCTTGGCAGGGATGTCGTGGCCACCGTGGGCAACCCGTTCGGCAACCCTTAGTCTGGACATCTCCATGTTCGGCAGGGCCAGGTAGACCAGTTCAACCAGCCAACCCTCGTTTTGCAGCCGTTCGATCAGGTGGAGATAACCACGGCCGGCCAGGGTGGTTTCAAAGGCAAAATCTTCCTGTTTGCCGATACACGACTCAATTTCCCGCAAAAAAAGGCGGCTGGCCGCGAACAGTTCTCTTGCCGGGTTCAGAGGCGAAAGCCCCGCGGCAATCAGATCGGCATTGACGAAATTCCGACAGCCGGCAATCTTGGGCAGGTACTCCAGGGCA
>CAZDYX010000259.1:0-5557 GCA_964509775.1 uncultured Desulfobulbia bacterium
TCAAATTTTCCACCTTCCTTCGACATTCGACATTCCCTGTTCGACATTCGACATTTAAGAAAAATTGCTGGCTTGTCACTTTTTTGTATTGCACCCCATCGGAACTGATATTAATTTAAATTACTTTGAGAAGTATATTCCGTTATTATAGCTAGATTTTGCTCTCTCTTCGTCACCAGTTGGGACCCACATGTTGGAAGTCGAGACGGACAATGCCATTCCGAAAACACCGCGGCAAATTATGTTGCATACCCCGGTGGAATCATTGCCGTTACCCGCCGAGACCCGGAATCTTCTGGTCGGCTTGGGGTTTACCACCGTGGGAATGGCATTGCGGGCCTGTCTTATGGGGAGGTTATCCGCCCGGGACAAGAAAAAAGAGCAGATAGAAAAGCAGGTCCTTAACGCTGCCTGCCAATTCATGGGTCGTCCCCTTATCGACCGGGACTATTTTAAAAAATGTATCCCGGAAAACGATGAAGAGACCATAGGGCAGGCGCTTTCTAAACTCTATGGACAATCAACGGAATTACCCGCAAGTTTTACGAACCGGACCATCCGGGAAATCCTTTTCCCCACCGGCATCCATAATATTACCGGAAAATTGGGGATCAACACCATCGGCGAACTTCTGCGATGCCGGATGAGCGGACTCTTGAAATGCCCGGGCATCGGCCCCAAACTTCTTGGCGATATCCTTGCCCTCACCTTTGATTATCTTTTTATAAAAAACGATCCATTCCCGCCGCCTCCCCAACCCACCCCAGTGGTGGAACCGTATGCCGCCAAGAGCAAACCGTCCCTGGGTCAGCTCGATTGGCTCCTCATTCCCTGGTTTTCGGAAAAGGTGTTGCGCGCAGCAAGAAAGTTCCTCGAACGGCTCAAGAAGACGAAAATACTTTTCTACCGTAATGGGGTGGGAGCCCTCTTCTCCGGGGAGGTAGAGGGACAGGTGATGCTGAAGTTCGAAGAGGACCCCAAGGCGACAGCCGAATTTAAGATTACGCATCCACGTTGTTATATCTGCGGGGTAGCAAGCAAAGATCAGGGCTTTTGTAAACATGCGGCCGCCCTGGCCATCATGACCCTTGGAGACCTTGGGGAAGACGAAACCTATCACCCCCTCCCTTTTCTTTTTGCCCGTAGCCCCTGGAAGCTCATCGGCAACTATCTCTTTGAATATCTTGGCCGGGTGGGCTATGAGAGTCTGGTTCTTAATTCCGCCGGTCCGGATCTCTGGCAGATGACGGTCCCGGACGAGGGGGGGGACATCATTTTTTCACTCTTATTAGAAAAAGAGACCTTACGTGCATGCGTCAGCATCTATGAAAAGAGTGAATACTCCTTTGGCTTGATCCTGGCAGACGACCGGGACGATCAACTGCAGGAACTCTACGCCCGCCTTGCCGCCCGTTGCCGAACCGAAACCGAGATCGATCTCAATGCCCACGAGCAAAAGAGCAGGGGCCAGGAACGTCATGAGAGCATATGGTTCTGGATCGCCGGACAACTTTTTGTTAAGGTGCCTGCCCATCATCTGGAGGTGAGCAGGCGTGAGGACGGGGTGTTTGAGCTCTTGGCGCGGGGGGAACATACGAATGCCCCCCGGTTCTACCTGGCATTGGAACGGGTGGGAACACCGGAGCTGATGATGGGGCTGGGAATGCTTGGGATTGGTCCGGCCCCCCTTAAGCCTGCCAAGGCCTTTATGCGCATATGTTTTGACGAGGACGGTGCCGCCCTGAAGATCATTCCCTGTCTGAGACTTGCTGATGGCCGTGTTTTCACCCGGGTCGAGCTTGAGGCTATGCGCTACGGCAAGGCCTACTGGCTTTCCGGCGAGGGTTTTTTGCCGGTGCGGGAAGGGGAAACCGTACTGAAAGATGTAGGCCCAGGGGGTGAGATTACCCGCATACCTACCAGTGCGGTGCCGGCCTTTATGGCTAAAAACCGGGAGGCCATTTACGCCCAGGAAAACGAGGCGGATGAATCGCTAACAAATTTTCGCGTCTGCGAGGTTCCGGAACGTCTTGAGGTCCTGGGAGGACGGATGGACGATGAGTGGTGCTACCTTGCCGGAATGTTAAGCTTCGGCAAACGCAAGGTTGGTTTTGATCAACTTTTTTATGCCAGGGAAAAAGGTGAGGAGCTCCTTCCGGGCAAGGGTGTTTGGGTAAAACTTGCCCATCCCGAACTGGAGTGGTTCTACAAGTTAGGAACCCAACGGCTCTGGCGAGATCAGGAAGATAAATGTATCGGAATTCGTCTCACTCGGCAGGAATTGTTGCGTCTGCAGGCCCTTGGCCCCAAATTGGTCTTTGCCGACAGCGGTCATGAGGCCTCTGATCTCCGGCGGTTCCTGGGTCTTGACCTACGCCCGGAGGCCTTGAACATACCGGGGGACATGCCCGATCATTTGCGGGCCTATCAGCGTAATGGGCTTGCCTGGTTATGGTATCTCTTCAGCAACAACCTGGGCGGGATTCTTGCCGATGACATGGGGCTGGGCAAGACCCATCAGGCCCTGGGTCTTATTTCCATGGCCAAATCAGGTTGTTTACCAGGCAAAAGATTCCTGGTGGTCTGCCCGGCCACGGTGGTCTCCCACTGGACCGAAAAGATCGACCACTACTACCCGGGGCTTTCCTGGTACATCTTTCATGGAAACAAAAGGGACCTTGAGGAGGCCCGGGACAGTTATCTCCTTATCACCACCTATGGTATCCTGCGTCGTGATATCGAGTCATTGGCAAAGATCCCCTTTGATATCATCATCCTTGATGAAATCCAATCCATAAAGAACAAAAAGACCGATGTCCATGCCGCAGCCCGACAGCTTAACGGCAAGGTCATGATAGGGCTAAGCGGAACCCCTCTGGAGAATTCGGTCTGCGATTTGAAGGCCTTACTTGACGTATGTGTGCCTGGATTTTTGGGAAGTGACTCCTGGTTTAAGCGGAATTTCATTATCCCCATTGAGGAATACGGGGACCGACGGGCGAGCGCCAAACTCAGCCGGCTGATAAATCCCTTTTTATTAAGGCGTACCCGGGAGCAAGTACTCCCTGAGCTTCCCGAGGTTATTGAAGATGTCCGCTACTGCACGCTGACGGACGATCAGGTCGCCCTGTACCGTGAGGTTCTTGAGGGTCAGGGTGCCCAACTTTTTTCGCGTATTTCCGTTGATAAAAAGAATGGGGCCCTTCCCTATATAGAGATACTCGCCGTGATTACCATGTTAAAACAGATTTGTGATCATCCGGCCCTGCTTAACAATGGGAAAGGGTATGACCTTCTCGCCAGCGGGAAATGGGAACTCTTTACCGAACTCCTGGAGATGTGTCTTGATAGCGGAATAAAGGTGGTGGTCTTTAGTCACTATACCCGCATGCTCGACATTATTGCGAAACATCTTGAGCGGCAAAACATTCCTTATGCCGGTATCCGGGGCAATATGTCCCTTGCCGTCCGTAAGGAGGAGATCAGACGGTTTAATACTGTTTCCACCTGCCGGGTGTTTTGTGCCAGCCTGCTCGCCGGCGGCGTGGGAGTGGATTTGACCAGCGCCCAGGCCGTAATACACTATGACCGCTGGTGGAATGCGGCCCGGGAGGATCAGGCGACCGCAAGGGTCCACCGGATGGGCCAGAAGCAGGTGGTTCAGGTCTTTAAGCTCCTTACCCGGGATACGGTGGAAGAAAAAATTCATACCCTGATCGAGAAAAAACGCACCCTGGCCAAGGAACTTATCCGGAAAGATGATGCCGGTATCATAAAACGGTTGAGCCGTGCTGAAATCATTGAGATCTTACGATGGGGCAAGGAGGGAATTCATTCATGAGATTATCCAATGGTCTTTCACCTGCGGGCGAGTTCGTAAACGGTATCCACAAGCCTGTTTATCAGGTGATAAACCTGCGTATCAATGACGATATCCGTTCCCTGGGCATCTTTCCCGATGGCGAACGGTATCTAAACCAGGCCAATTTCCCGGCAGGCGATATCACGGAAAATAACGGCCGGTGGATTTTTGAGATCCCAAACGTCTTTCCCTTCTGGGGCACTACCTATATTGACAAGGGCTGGGCAGACGCCAGGCTCGATGATGAATCCGCCTTTAGGCTACCCTCTCCGGAGCCTTGTTCCATGACTTCATTGCTTACCGGCTGGCTCGGGAATGATTCAACCCGCACTATGGATCAAATTGTTCAGGCGTTTGCCGGGTTGCCCACGCCGCTCCTTCTTGCCCTGGCCAGCACCTCCACCGACGAACGCGATCTCGTGGCCCTGGCAAGGCTTTCCTGCCCCTTTGAATATGATCCCACAACCAATCGGCCGGTCGGACTCTGCTATGAACGTGACGCACGAAACCAGCCCCGGCACCAGGTGTATCGGCCGGTCCTTTTTGAGACCCTGGTCAACAATCCTTATCTGCCGGATGAGTATAAAGAGGTAATGGTGCTTACCCCGGGGGCCCAGGGTGCAAGCGAGATCGTGGGCGAATATTGCTCCTCCGATGGCAGAACCCACGTGTTTGAGTACCTGCGCCGGAACAGCTATATCCCCTGGGGTCATTATGCGGCCAATATGGCCAATACCGCCGTCCGCTACTCGATTGCCGATCTTTCTCCGACCGACTTCACCGGCCTACGGCACCTTTATTATCAACGGATCTATACGTGCCTTGCCGCCGGGCTTGATATCCCCTTTCCCGGCCGCAGACAATCGTTTCCGATTGCCTCCCTCGAAGAACTGCGGAAAAGGATCTGTGATCTCCTGTCCCAGCCGGGCATGGCAGCAGCCCTTCCTTTCACCGCCACCCTGTGGGGATGGAATTTCGGCTTTGATTTTGCACCCTCCGGCTATCGGTTGCATGCCTCTCATCAGCAGATCCATCAGCAATATGCCTTGATCCCGGATAAGGTGCAGGCCTTCTGTTCTGGCGAGACCACGGATTCCAACCTCATCATGCCGGCTTACAGCTTTGGTGATCAAGTGGCTAACGTAGCGAGGGAGTTCAGGGAAAAGAACCAACAACCTTTTTTTAGCGCCTATATCCGGTCGATCAGGAACAACCAACGGATTGACGGCCGTAAAGACAGGCCCCATGACCTCATCGTGTGGGAGGATGAGTTTGTGATGCTCTTTGTCCCCAAGGCCCAGACCTCGCAATGGGAGCTCCAGGTCATGACCAAGGGGCTTACGGGTAATATCCTGGAAGCGGATACCGGCACCAGGACCTCCCTGGACCGGGCCATCCTTCTGGCCATGAAAATCCTTACCGCCATGGGCTGCCGGATGATCACCGGAATTGAACTTTCCAAACGTTTCAACTCCACTGACAATGATCAGCGCCTGCTCTATTGTTTTCTGCCCCGTTTACCCGAATCTCCCGGGGCCTTCAGCGAGTTCCAGCGCCGTTTTATCGTAGGCCATTTCCCAGAGGATTTTGCCAATGCCTGCCGCAGGCAGGGAATTAGGGACAACACAACACGAGGTGATATATGACCATTCCCAATACAAGGGAGAGAAAAATTTCTCATTGTAACGGATTTTG
>CAZDYX010000260.1:0-5548 GCA_964509775.1 uncultured Desulfobulbia bacterium
AGGGAACAAAAGTTCGAGCAGTAGGGGCGGGTTTTAAACCCGCCCCTACCCGTGACCAACAAACGTGGGTGAACGGTTACTTTTAAGGAGACCAATGAAGCACTAGCATGGTGATTGCCATGGCCGCAAGGCAGGCTGCGGTAGGCGTTAGAACGCAGCTTAGGGAGATTTTCTTCAAGAGATCCATTCGGAGTGTTTTTGTCCCCTTCAGGATCCCCACCCCGGCAATGCCGCCGATGATGCAATAGGTCGTGGAGATCGGCATGCCAAACAAGGTAAAGAGAAATACACACCCCCCGGCCCCGAACTGCGCCGCAAACCCGGAATAGGGGTCAAGGGCGGTTATCCCTTTGCCGATTGTTTCGATGACCCGGCGGCTGAGGAGCCAGGCCCCTAACGAGAGCATTGCCGAGCCGATAAGACACGCCGGGGTTTCTCGCAGCAGTCCGGAATGGATGACCGGGCCCCAGATGGTGGCAAGCTCATTGGCGCCCGTGGTATAGGCGACCACAAAGCCACTCAACACCAAAAGCAAGGAAATAATCCTTTCAATCTGCAGCAATGGCAGCCGCGAAATGGTCTTTTCCATCAGCCAGTAAATGGCAAAGGAGGCACCCAGGGCGGCCACCGGAGAGATGAACCAGGATGCAACCACGGTCAAGAGCGATTCCAGGTTCACCTCGGAGCCAGTTGCTATTCCTGCGCCCGTGAGGCTGCCGATGATCGCCTGATGGGTGGAAATGGGCAGGCGCCGCCAATTTGCCGTCAAGATGATTCCTGCCGATACTATAAGCGCTATGCTCAACATCCCGGAGTCGATGGCCAGGAGGTCCTTTCCCACGGTCTGCATAATCTTTCTACCCTGGAAGAAAATCCCTGCCAAGGCCAGCAGGGAAAATAACGCTATGGCCCGCCTAAAGGGGATAATGCCGCAGCCGATGCAGATCCCGAGAGAATTGGAGGTGTCATTGGACCCGATACAGAACGTGATTAGGGCGGAAGAAATGAGCGGGATACAGGGGTTGTCAAAAAAAATCATCGAAGGCTGACGTTCATTATTTGCAGATAGTCACTTGCGTCTTCAATGAGGTCGCTGATGGCGGTGAGATGATAGACGAAGTCCGAAAGAAGCTTTCCTTCCCAGAAATTTTTCACCTCCACTGCCTGCATCTTTTTTTGCAGATCAAATTTTATCTCATCGATTTTTTTTTCATATATCCTTATGGCAAGGCTTTTCTCCCGCAGGTCTTCACCCTTGGAGACCGATCCCAGGGCCAGCGAAAGCATCTCGCACATCTTGTGGTTAAACTGTGCGGCCTGCAGGGACTCGGCAAAACAACCACATCGGGTCAGTCCGCCTCCTTTAAGGTCCATAAGTTCATGGGCCAGATCTCTGACCATATTGAGGCATTGGTCCACGGTCTCGACAAAAGTGCAGAGACTCGGCCGCAGCACCGGCAAAAAGGCCCCTTCATAAATGGCGGCAACGATCTCGCGGCGGATGATGTCCCCCTCCCGCTCCAGATCGTCGAGCTCACGAAGAGGTTCCCAGTCGTCGAGCTCCATTACGTTTTTTATCGTCTCGCAGGCAGAACAGAGCAAGGCCAGATGGCGACCCATCTTGTCCAAGGTATCCTGCTCCTTTCTGCCGGCGGAAAAGAGTTTGTCAAACACAACTACCTTTTCTTGCCCTTTGGATCAGGGCGCCCTCAACCACATCAAGCAGCGACACCACACCGACAGGTTCTTGCTCGCCGCGCACAAAGACCCGGGTAATATTAAATTCTTGCATAATACCAAGGACATGCTCGATGGGCTCGTCCTGTTGAATGCATATCAAGGGCTTTGAGGTAATCTCCTCGACCTTGAGCTGCTGGGGATCAATACCTTTTTTAATGACCTTGAAGGCGATATCCCTGACCGTAATAACACCATGGCTTTCCCCCTGCCTCCCGTCTCTTACCACGAGGGATCTGATTCGTTTGTCGACCATTTTCTCGATCGCATCATAGACGCTTGCGTCTGCATCGATGTATTCAATTTTTCTGGTCATAATCTCGCAAATTTTCATTGCTTCTTCACCTCGCGCTCAAGAAATGGTTCTGTCTTTATGGTCATCATGGCATTGCTAGAGGATCCAACTCCGGGGTAATTCATACCCTATTACCTTAATTTTTTTTTCCACACCATAATTATTTGGTGTAATGTGCAATCACTACTTGTTAAGTAAGGTCTGTGGACAAGCACCAAACCCTTCAAAAAAAAACAATCAGTAGAATAAGGAAACAAGATGACCATGAGGAAAGGTGAAAAAAGACCATATGGTCTAAAAGCGCTTTCTGTCCTCCTGCCGGTTGCCGTTCTTATCATGATGACTCAGTCAGTACATGCCATGACTGATTTCGACTGTTTTGGGTGCCACGGAGATGCGTCCTTCGAAACGGAAAGGGACGGAAAAACCATCAGCCTCTACATTGACGAGGCAATCTTTAAACAAACACCCCATGCGGCCAAGGGCTGTACATCCTGTCACAAGGATGCGAAAGGGGAAGGGGAGCATCCGCCTAACCTGAAACCGGTCACTTGCGCTAATTGCCATGACGATGTAAACAAAATTTACGAAAAAAGTCTGCACGGCAAGGCGTTGGCAATAAAAGACCCTTATGCCCCGCATTGCTATGACTGTCATGGCAAACACAATATATTCCCCAATACCGACAAACGGGCCAAGACCTATGTCATGAACATTCCCTTTACCTGCGGTACCTGCCATAAAGAGGGAAGTCCCATGACCATCACCCATGATATCCCCAAAAAGAATATCCTGGAGCACTACTCCGAGTCTATCCATGGCGAAGGTCTGTTTCGCAAAGGCCTGGTAGTGACCGCGGTGTGCAGCAGTTGTCACACGGCCCATAATGTCCTGCCGCACACCGACCCCGACTCCTCGATCAGCCGCAACAAAATTGTCAAGATCTGTATGAAGTGCCATGTCAACATTGAGGATACTCATCTAAAGATCGTACGCGGGGAGTTGTGGGAAAAGGAGCCACAGAAAATTCCTGCCTGCGTGGAGTGCCACTCCCCCCATAAGACCAGGAAGGCCCTCTATGATGACAGTATGAACGATAAATTCTGCCTCGACTGCCACACTAAACCAGAGATTAAAAAAACCCTGCCTGATGGAACGGAAAAAGGCCTCTTTGTGGACATCAACAATTTTGAACACTCCATCCATAAGACCAAAAACATTTCCTGCATGAAGTGCCATGTAAATATGAATCACCAGGAAAATCCCGTGTGTAAAAATTCCGGGCCGGTTGACTGTTCCCTTTGTCACGCCGACCAGGCCGCCAAACATCAAAAAAGCATACATGGCCAACTGGTCGCAAAAGGCGATCCCAATGGGCCCATTTGCCGGGATTGTCATGGAGATCATAATATCATGCCAAAGTCCTTTCCCGAGTCCCCCAGCTTTGCCAGGAACATACCGGAACTCTGCGCCAAGTGTCACCGTGAAGGGGAAAAGGCGACATTACGCTATCAAGGCAGCGAGCATGAGATTACCAAACATTACCAGGAGAGCATCCATGGCAAAGGTCTCGCGGAATCCGGGCTTATGGTCTCTGCCTCCTGCACGAGTTGTCATACCGCGCACAGCATCCTGCCGGCAAAAAATCCGGACTCCAGCGTGAACCGCGGCAAGATCGTTGAAACCTGCGCCCAGTGCCATCTGGGGATTGCTGAAACGTTCAACAACTCCATCCATAGCCTCAAGAAGAGCAAGACCGACAAGAAACTTCCGGTGTGCAATGATTGCCACACCTCCCACACCATAAAACGGGTGGATATGGCCGCCTTCCGCGCCACCATACTTAATGAATGCGGCACCTGCCATAAACAGGAAACCGAGACCTATTTCGACACCTATCACGGCAAGGTATCCCTGCTCTCGGGAGGTGAAAAAACCGCAAAATGCTCTGACTGCCATGGGGCCCATGACATTTTGCCGACCTATTACACCAAGTCTAGGCTCCACCGTCTGAATGTGGTGGAGACCTGTCGCAAGTGCCATCCCAATTCCAACCGTAAATTTACGGGCTATCTCACCCATGCAACCCACCACGACAAAGAGAAATACCCGTATCTTTACTACACATTCTGGGGCATGAGCGGTCTTCTGGTGGGAACCTTTTTATTCTTCGGACTTCATACCCTCTTCTGGATCCCCAGATCCTTCCGGGAACGATTCAGAAAACGGCGCAAACACACCCATAAAAAATTGCTTGATTAAGAGTAACTACTCAGGTGGATAGTCTGTAGGTGTTTAGGTGTTTAGGATACTTTGATGAAAACAGTTTTACCGGCTATGACTCAAAACTTTTAGAGACCGAAAAGGTGCTGGGATACTTGATTCGTTCTTTGCGCAGTCCTAACAGACTACAGTCTAAACAACCTGAGTGGTTACGATTAAAAACTGGTCAAAGAATCCAGGAGTCAGGAGTCAAAATTCAGAATGAAAAGGAAAAGGAAAATGTTTCATGGATACGCCAACACGAGAATATATTGAACGTTTTAGTCTTCTCCCTCGATTTCTCCATTTCCTGGTGATCATAAGCTTTCTCACCCTTGCGATCACCGGCATGGTCCTCAAATTCGCCTCAGAACCCTGGGCAGGACTGGTTGCAGATTTCTTCGGCAGTTTTGTGGTGCTGGGAAGGCTTCACCGCGTCTGCGCTGTAATCACCTTTACCTATTTTGCCCTCACCCTGTTTTTGGCCTTTAAGAATTGGAAGGGGTCTGGAAAATTATTTTTTCAGTTCATACTTGATCCAGAGGGACTGATGCCCAACCTGCGGGATGCCAAAGAGCTTGTCCAGACCACTAAATGGTTTTTCGGCATGGGGCCGCAGCCCCAATATGGTCACTGGACCTACTGGGAAAAATTCGACTTTTTCGCCGTATTCTGGGGCGTTGCGGTTATCGGGGGCACCGGGCTTTGCCTGTGGTTTCCGGAACAATTCACCCTAGTCATACCCGGCTACTGGATTAACATCGCTACCATCATTCATAGTGACGAGGCCCTGCTCGCCTCCGGCTTCATCTTTACCATCCATTTTTTTAATACCCATCTGCGGCCGGAAAAATTTCCCATGGATCCGGTAATTTTTACCGGGACCATTTCCCTTGATGAACTCAAACACGAACGACCCCGGGAATACGAACAACTGAAGACAGCAGGCAAACTTGAAAAGTTGAAATGTCCCCCTACACCTCGATGGCTTTTTGTAACCGCACACTTCTTTGGCTTTACTGCCCTCATCATAGGATTGACCCTGATTGTGGCCATTATCTACACCATGATCTTTGTCTATATGAAAATATAAGGTAACTACTCAGGTTGTTTAGACTATTAGACTGTAGTCTGTTGGGTAAAAAAGTTAACTATTCAGGCCTGTTAGGTATTCAGGCTAAAGTATGGTAGCAAAAAATGATCGGAAATAAGGGTGCAAAGCGTGCCTCATCTGGTATTTTTCAGTTGCTAATA
>CAZDYX010000261.1:0-3393 GCA_964509775.1 uncultured Desulfobulbia bacterium
ATGAAAATCAGTGGACCCCGGTTTTCACCGGGGTGACGACTTTTGCAAGAGGCTCTTTTGATAAACATTTAAAATTGGAAAGCTTCCTTTGGTTCGTCATTCCAGCACTCTGTTCAGTCCTCGCTTGACGGGGATGCTTTTAGCTGGAATCCAGTGTAGTTCTGGATTCCGGGTCTTCGGCAAAAAGCGCCTCGCCCGGAATGACGGCTGTGGAGATTTCGGAATAATAGCTTAGACTATCTTGGGATGAGGGCAAAGCCCGCCTTGGTATTATAGCGGTTATTGGCATGGTTCAATAGGTTCCACGTTCACGGTTCCAGGTTTAGAGGATGGTGGCTTAGGAACCTAACCTTGAACCATGCCTAATTTTTTAATAGGAGGGAAGGAAAATGGCCTTTGATGATTCCCAAAACCGACCTCGGGAAGAATGTGGGGTGTTTGGCATATTTGGTCATCCTGATGCTGCCAAATTGACCTATTTTGGTCTGTATGCCTTGCAACATCGGGGACAGGAAAGCGCTGGCATCATAACCTCGGATGGCTCGCGGGTCTGTCAGCATAAGGCAATGGGACTGGTGGCCAATGTCTTTTCCGAAGAGATAATGACCGGGCTGAAAGGCCATATTGCGCTTGGCCATGTACGCTATTCGACAACAGGTGCCTCGACCCTTTTGAATGCCCAACCCCTGTGCGTTAACCACCGCGGGTGCATCTTTGCCGTTGCCCATAATGGTAACATCGTCAATGCCCGTCTTTTGCGGGATAACCTGGAAAGCAAGGGATCTATCTTCCAGTGCAGTTCGGATACTGAGATAGTCGTGCATCTTTTGGCCCGTTCCGGGGAAAAAGAGTTGGAAGAGGCGGTTTGTGAGACCTTTACCGAATTGGAAGGGGCCTTTTCCATGCTTCTCATGACCCATGACCGGCTTCTTGGTGTTCGTGATCCGCAGGGGTTTCGGCCCTTGTGTCTCGGCACCCTTAACAACGGAGTATATGTGATGGCCTCTGAAACCTGCGCCCTTGATCTGATTGGAGCCCAGTATGTGCGGGACATTGAACCGGGCGAGGTATTGATTATTGATAAGGACGGTCTAAAATCCCTTTATCCCTGGGGCAAAGAGCGACGGCATAGCCTCTGCATTTTTGAGTTTGTGTATTTTGCCCGACCTGATAGTGATATCTTTGGTGTCAATGTCTATCGGGTGAGAAAACGGATGGGCCAACTCTTGGCGAATGAGACCGAAATCAGCGGCGATTTTATAATGCCTTTCCCAGACTCTGGGACATATGCCGCCCTTGGAGTTTCTCGGGCAGCGGATATCCCTCTTGAAATGGGGGTGATCAGGAATCACTATGTGGGACGGACCTTTATTCAGCCCTCCCAGACCATGCGCGATTTTGAGGTACGGGTTAAGCTGAATCCCATCGGATCGTTGCTTGCCGGGAAACGAGTGATTATCGTGGATGACAGCATCATCCGGGGGACTACCAGTCGCAGCCGGGTGCAATCTCTTCGGGACGCAGGGGCCAAGGAGGTCCACATGCTTATCAGTTGTCCTCCTACCCGGTTTCCCTGTTATTACGGTATAGATTTTTCGACCCGCGGAGAATTGATCGCGGCTACCAAGTCGGTGGCAGAAATCAGGGACTTTATCGGTCTGGACAGCCTTCACTATTTGAGTCTGGATGGGTTGGTAGAGGCCACCGGCATTGAGGGGGGGCAATTTTGTCTTGCCTGTTTTACAGGTAATTATCCCGTTGCCCCTGACAAGGAATTTCATAAACTGGTTTTGGACAGGAAAGGCCAGCAGGCCTCCTGTTCAGACATTTAGGTCCTTATATGTTGATCGAACAAGCAAAAGAGGTTTTAAGGATTGAGGCTGAAGGGATTGTCCACCTTATTGATAATCTTGGACCGGAGTTCGAAGCGGCCGTAAATATGGTTCTTGCCTGCCGGGGGCGGGTGATCCTTACCGGGATAGGCAAATCCGGCATCATTGGGCAAAAGATAGCCGCGACCTTAAACAGCACCGGTACCCCTGCCTTTTTCCTCCATCCCGTGGAGGCCATGCATGGAGACCTGGGTATGGTGGGGGAGGAGGACGTGGTCATGGCCCTCTCTTACAGCGGGGAGACGGTAGAGTTGAAGATGCTCCTTCCGAGTCTAAAGAAAAGGGGGAATAAAATTATTGCCCTAACGGGAAATATCAGATCGTCTCTCGCCCTGCTTTCCGATGTGGTCATAAATGTATCGGTTCCCCGAGAGGCCTGCCCCCTTGGCCTTGCCCCGACCACCAGCACTACTGCTACCCTGGCCATGGGGGACGCGTTGGCGGTGGCTCTGATCAATGAGAAAAACTTCGGCGAGCGGGATTTCCGACGTAACCACCCTGGTGGCAGCCTCGGGGCGCGATTGAAGGTCCAGGTATCCGAGGTTATGCTCACTGGTCCCTACATCCCGAAGGTTTCCCCCCAGACATCTCTTCCGGAGGCGGTGCAGGAATTGAACCAAAAGAACATGGGTGCGGTCTTGGTGGTTGATGAGCAGGGGAAGTTAGTAGGCATCCTTACGGATGGGGATTTGCGCCGATTAGTCTCTGCCGGAACGATAAATTTTGAAAATCAACTGGTATCCGGGGTAATGACCCGTAACCCAAAAACCATTCCGGACAATCTCCTGGCTGCCGATGCCCTAAGCATTATGCAACACCACGAGATTACAGCCCTGGCCGTGGAGGACAAGGACCACCGGGTGACGGGAATCCTTCATCTTCATGATCTGTTGGGAAAAGGGGAATTCCGGTTTTTGGTCTGATCACCTTTATTGTGCAATGTGACAGGGGAGCTTGGTCATAAGGGAACTTATTAGGTTGTTTAAGAACCAGCGTTCCATCAGCGCTCAGCCCTCCGGATGGGGGGCATCACTCTTCCTTAAGCTCTTTCCAGACCGGGCCCTTGGCCGTATCGCTAATTTGGAACCCCTGTTTGGCAAGTTCGTCTCTTACCCCGTCCGCGCGCTTCCAGTCCTTGTTTCTGCGCGCCTCCTCCCGTTCTCTGATGAGCCGGTCAATCTCCGGGGTCAGGGGACATTCCTTGAGCTTAAATATATTTAAGACCCCGTTGATCTTGTTGAATGTCTCGAGGAGGTAGGTTTTTTGGTCTCGATCAAGATGACCCGCGGCAAGGATCGGATTGGTCTTCTTGATGAAATCAAATATGGCGGCCATGGCCTTGGAGATATTGAGGTCATCGTCCATGGCCGAGAAAAACCCTTCCTCCATCAGGGAGAGATAGGTAGCGACCTCGGGATGGGGAAGACCGGGGGAAAGACACATAAGCTTGCGGATAAATTCGTCCAGCCTGGTCAGGCTTTTCTTGGCCGCATCAAGGGCC
>CAZDYX010000261.1:3403-5541 GCA_964509775.1 uncultured Desulfobulbia bacterium
GAAAAATGAATGGGTTTGCGATAATTGGTGGTGAGGAGAAAGAATCGCACCTCCCGTGGATGATAACCCCTCTCCACCAGATCGCGTAAGGTCAGCATCGTTTCCCGGGACATCCTTTTACCTTCCACGAGGACCAGTTCACTATGGAGCCAGTATTTGGAGAAGGTTCTTCCGGTCAGGGCCTGGGCAATGCTCATTACATTCTCATGGTGCGGAAACATGAGATCCCGGCTGCTCGTATGGATGTCCATGGTCTCGCCGAGATAGTGCAAGGCCATGGCCGCACACTCAATATGCCATCCTGGTCTGATATTGCCCCAATCGGTCTTGAAAAAAATTCCCCTTTTGAGTTCACCCAGGGTGGAACGTTTGAGCAGGGTGAAATCGACCGGGCTGTCTTTTTCATAGTCGTCAAGATCAACGGTCTTGCCCACCTGAATCTTACCAAGATCTACCCCGGACATCCGGCCGTATTGCGGAAACTTAGAGATGTCATAATAGATGGAGCCGTGTTTTTCGTAGGCGAATCCTTTATGGAGGAGTTGATGGGCGACCTCGATCATATCCTTTACGTGCTCGGAGGCCTTGGGAAAATGGGTGGCGGGTATTACCCCTAATGCATCCATATCCTTTCTGAACTCCTCGATATATCTTGCCGTAAAGATTTCCAGGGGGGTGCCGCTCTTTTCCGCCCCCAGAATGGTATTGTCATCAAGGTCGGTGAAATTCATGACAAATTTGACCCCAAAACCCTTGGCAAGAAGGTACCTATGAATGAGATCTGCTACGATGAAGCGGCGGCAATGGGCGATGTGGGCTAATTCATGGGCGGTTGGTCCGCAGGCGTAGAAGGTGGCCTTACCCTCCACGAGGGGACGGAAGACCTCCTTTTTTTTGGTCATGGAGTTAAACAGGCGGAGTTCGTGGGGCCGTGGCTCCACCGGTTTTTGTCGGGTGAAGAGAGGGGTGCTTAGATATCGTTCCCCGCCGTCCGGAAAAATGACCACCAAGACTCCTTCCATTATCTGTTCTGCCCGGGCGAGGGCGGAACAGAATGCGGCCCCGGCACTCATACCCACAAATATCCCTTCCTTGCGCGCCAGCAATCGGGACATACGGAAGGCATCCTCATCCGGGATATTGATAATCTGATATGGCAATGACTTATCAAATATTCCGGGTTTATAGGATTCCTTCATGTTTTTTAGGCCCTGGATCTTGTGACCAAGAAACGGTTCGACCGCGGTAACCTTTACTTCAGGGTGATGCTCGGAAAAATAGCGGCATAATCCCATGGCCGTTCCGGTGGTCCCCAGAGTGGCAACAACATCGGTAACCTGACCGTTGGTCTGTTCCCAGATCTCTGGTCCCGTGGTCCGGTAATGGATCTGCCAATTGGCATCGGTATTGAACTGATCGGTCAGAAAGTATTTGTCCGGGTGTTCCCGGGCCAAGGCGTAAGCTTCTTCAATGGCACCATCCGTGGCCCGTTTTGCAGGGGTAAGGAGAATCTCGGCGCCATAGGCCTCCATGATCTTTCGCCGTTCAATGCTCGCTGACTCCGGCATGACCAAAAGGCAGCGATAGCCTTTCACGGCACAGACCATGGCCAATCCGATGCCCGTATTGCCGCTCGTGGCCTCGAGCACGGTTTTGTCTGGGGGGAGCAGTCCGCCCTTTTCAGCCGCCTCGATCATGGACAGGGCGATCCGGTCTTTTACTGAACCCCCGGGATTAAAGGATTCCAGTTTGGCAAAGATCCGGACGCCTTTATGGGGGTTAAGGCGTATGATGGGAACGATCGGGGTGTTGCCTATGAGATCGAGAATGTTGTTAGACGCCATACGCACCGGTATTTTTTTTGATGTTGTCAGGGCTTAGGGCCTGTCACGAAATAAATTTTATATTAAGGCGCTCAGATTTGGGTCAGATTTGGTCGCGTCGATTGAGCAAAACAGCAAGCGTAGCAGGGCTACGTAGAGGATTTTGCGATTGAGGCGCGGCCAAAGACCTTGGTACCCCCTTGTGGGGTGTGACCCGAATCTGAGATGCATGAATGCAAAACTTATTTCGTGACAGGCCCTTAACTAGTGCCTGAACGGAAATTCGGGTTTCACGGATATTAGGTCCTTTAGGTC
>CAZDYX010000262.1:0-1308 GCA_964509775.1 uncultured Desulfobulbia bacterium
GCTTGAACGTCTTCTTGCCGCTCGGCGAGGTTGCCTCCACAACAACGGCCGTCATTTGCTCTCCAAGAAGCCCTTGCTGCCCCTGCCTGCGTAAATCATCCATGGTGAGTGCGATCAAGCCGGGCCTGCCGCTGCAGGGACTCCACACACCGGCCCTGTTCATAGTGCCATTATCCAGAAACGCCCCCAGCTTTTCGGCCGTGATCTCCCATGCGGTAAGAACGGGATAATTCTCTATGATCTTGTCCGGTTTTGTGAGATCCGAATCATCGAGAATCCGAAAAGTGACGCCGGAGCCATCTTCGTGAGGGATGGGAAGCAAAGCGGCTCGTTTGCCCTTCTTCTTACAGAGCCAGAAAGTCTTGAGCAATGGGATGCGCCCCATTGTCATCTTATCCCGTCCATTCCTGGCCCACAGATAGGTAATAGTGGGCTCGCCTTCCGCCATCGGGTAGCGGGCGGCAAGATCAGCTCGAGCCCGCTCCAAAACCCACTTTCCCCAGGCACGAACGTGCCATGCCAGGTCCACCTCAGGCAATTCATAAAGCATGAGCTGCTTTGGGTCAGAAAAGTGAGGTTTCTGTTTGCCTCTGCGCTTCTTTATTCTGCCCGCAAGCAAGTCCTCCATGAAGTCAGGCCATTCCTTCACAAACTCAGGAAGCTTCCATTTTCTGCCAATGAACTTCTGTGGATATTCAAGCGTGCATTTGAGAATAAACCATGCGACCGGATTGATGTCGGAAGCCGTTACTTCGCAGCCGAGCCTCATAGCTTCCAATGGGATGGCCCCACCGCCAGCAAAAGGGTCGAGCACTCTTGGAGGAACATTGCCATAAACCTCTCGGATCGTTGTCCGGAGTTCATCCATGGCAGAGTCGCTTTCATTGCCCCAGGCCAATACTCCGCCTTCCAGCGATTCCTTTTCCTCACGTATGGTCCTGCCGTCAGCTCCCTGTTTCTCAATGTGCTCGACAACCACCTTTCCACCAATCTTTTCCAGAAGTGCTTTTCGCTTATCAGGATCACCGGGATCAGGAAGTAATGTGGCGAGGAGCGCAGCACGGCAGGCGGCAAGTGGCCGGCGCGCAGGCCAGATGTGCAGCGTTGAGATATGGCCATGGCGGACGCTTTTCTCATGTACACTGGCAATGGAAGCCTGTTTAAGCGGGAATGCAACTTCAATGAGGCGCGGTTGATCGATATTCTGAGTCATTATCAGCCAATCTCAACAGGGTTGATGTAGATGCTTAATCCAAGAGGCATGATTCTTTCCCGATTGCTCAAGAAATAAAGTCCGTCAAGATGGTA
>CAZDYX010000262.1:1318-2527 GCA_964509775.1 uncultured Desulfobulbia bacterium
CCCTTCACAGCCTTGAAGTGTCCATCGAAGCTCATGACTGCCCGTTGATGCTGCAGAGCTGTAGCAGCAATCCACATATCATTTGTGGGGATGGGTTGTCCCATACGCCGCAGCTCCCGGTAGACGCCTGCATAATGACTGGCAGTCACGTCATCCACCGGGAACAACCTCACTCGAGGAGCACCCATGAAGCGTTTCAGTTCTTCCACATTGGCGGCCTCACGGGAGCCCACAGCGAATCCGGCAAGCAGCTCACCAAGAACGACGCTGCTGATTCCGATAAGTGGGGCATGCCTTATCACTTCAATGACTTCGGGAACACCACGCTTGAAGGCTGCATAAGCGTTGGTATCCAGCAGTATGTCTCTCATTGCCATAGCTTCTCATCCACCTGATCGAAGTAAGTGATGGCGTTCATGAACTCCGTCGCCTGTTCTTCACTCCATGTGCCGGCCAGGGAGTCAAGATCGTCGTAGGTCTGAAGTGGGACGTGTCCATGCTCGCACTCGATTCCTTTACGAATGAGATGCAGAGCAACGGCTTCCTTGTTTGTTCCACGTCGCTTTGCTTCTTGATCTATCCAAGTGGCGGTTGCCTCGTCCAGACTGTTGATGGTGATGGATTCGGGCATGTGAACCTCCAGCGTTAATGATTTGTACTTACCTTACGAACTGTTCGTATAATATTAATAGCCTGGGTCTCAGATACCATCTGCAACAGGTTATGGAATCCCTATCGCAAAGACTCAGGGCTACAATCAGAACATCCATCTCTACCAATATTATCTGATGGTAATTTTTCAATTCTCGATATGATTGAATAAAGTATCTCTTCCCGAATTGCTCTACGTCCCTTATCTGATGCTGCACGTGTAACAGCTTCGAAGTATTCTGCATAGTACGGAGGTTTGTCATTAATCTCATTCTTCCGAACTAGGGTTAATAGGTCACTTACCTCTTGAGCGATGTGGTCAGGACAGTGAAATGATGCTCTACCTGTTCGCCTGTGATATTTAAGGCAAGCACCATAAAGGGAGTAAAAATTACTTCTTCCATTCTGATCAAAACAATTATTAAACACTGAGAATAAACATTAATCTTTTTATTAATCAATACAGATGCATTCCCAACAATTATCTTTTCTTTCTTTGTTCCTAAACCGCAGCATCCAACACAGAATCTGTTTTTTGTGAATACATTCTCTTTCCTT
>CAZDYX010000262.1:2537-5521 GCA_964509775.1 uncultured Desulfobulbia bacterium
ACGGGAGTTTTATTCTCCTCAGTTATAAGAGTTCTGAGCAATGCTATCGAAGAATTGAAGTCCTCCTCATATTCAGGTTCTTGAGGGAATTCTTCCTCGAAGTTAGCATATGCTGTATCCAACAGATCTTTCTTGTTAGTTATTCCCTCTACTGTTAGTAATAGAAGCTCGCTAGCAAACTCAACATCCAACATTCTTCGGATATCGCGAGCCGTAAACAAACCTATCGCCTGAAAAAGCGGGTTATCTGCAAATCTCTCTGCAGTGACTTTGAAACGCCCCTTGTACCTTGCATTACGAAGTTCTTGATCATTCAAGGCAATATTGTTTGTGTTGAGACGAGTAAACAAGTCGCGTATTTCAGCGTCGTTAGTCTGGCTAAGCCCCCTTACAACAACCTTGTAATTCCAGAAGGCCTCTTTCTGCTTCTCATCAAAATCACGAAAATACTCTCCATTCCAGTCGTCGTTTTGAGGCAAAGAAATCTCTCCATCTATAAACATCAGGATCGATGTTATTCTTTGTTGGCCATCGACGACTATATGACGCTCAGTACCATCCGAAGGATTTGTCTTATGTTGAATATAAACCTCAGGAAATGGCAATTCCGAGCATATAGTAGCAATCAAATCATTCCGCTCAGCTTCTAGCCACACAGGACGCCTCTGGAATTTAGGAGAGATCTCTAATGTTTCATCATTCCGCCTGCCATTTATCCACGCAATAGTCTGTAAGCTGACATCATACTTCATCTGTTCTTACCTTTTGTTGAGCGATCACAAAACCACGTTTGTAGTAATCAATCGCTTCCACCATATTTTTGAAGAATACCATCTTAACTGGCCTGAACCCAACATGCTGATCCCTGAGAGCATTCAATAACCTCAAGTATTCGAACTTCAATTTCGACTGCTTTTCAGGTATCCAAGCAGGACTAATGAAACCAGAATAGACATTCTCACCATTCCTGCGGAGACGATCCCTTTCTCCGATTGTCAGCCGATACCAACGGTTTCGGTGATACTTTCTCATCTCTTCCCATGTCGAGATAAACTGATGTTCAGAAATAACCGCTACATCTATGTCTGAGGATGAGTCAAATGATTTGAAGTTCTTTTCTGGATTCAGGCTAAATTTCCAGTTTCCTGTTCCGACAAGGCATACATGTTCTACTTTATCTAAACGTTTCATAATCCTGCTCTTAAAGGAACAATATGTCTGATCAGCAATTCCCAAAGGCTTGAAAGAAGCCATTCTATGGAAGCCTCTTTTGATGTATCCTGTGAAGTCTGAGCGGCTCATCGGGAACTGGTGTTTGATAACATCAAAAATTCGAGCAGGCGGGTCTGTTCCCGAGTGGAAACGAGGGCAGTCTGCTTGATGAGGAGGACTGGCCATGGGAAAGAAGAGCAAAAAGTCAACCGAGGCACATGAGCTCCTGCGCTTTGATGCACTAAGGCGTATCATCGGGAAGGAATTCAAGAACATACCCGATCCGAGGCCAGGAAAGAGCCTGATCTCGCTCCACGATGCCCTCATGTCGGCTTTCGCCATGTTCTCCCAAGGATCCCTCCCTGCTTGCCTTTGACGACAGAAGAAAGAAAAAGCCCCAAAACATCCGTGCTGTGTTCGGCGTCCAGAACATCCCAACAGACAGCGGGATGCGCGATATTGACGATAAGGTGCCAACCGAGTACCTGCACCCGGCCTACAAGAGCATCTTCGAACAGGCACGGCAAAGCGGGCTACTCGATCGGATGCAGTTTATCGATGGCCATTACCTGCTCGACATTGATGGGGTGGAGTTTTGCCGCTCAAAGAAACTCGAGGCGGACTTTTGCCTCACCACCACCAAGGCCGGTGAGACCTCCTACCACCTGAAGATGCTGGGTGCCGTCATCGTCCATCCGGATCTCAAGGAAGTGATCCCCCTGTTTCCAGAAAACATCCAGCGCCAGGATGGAGCCACCAAAAACGACTGCGAGCAAAACGCAGCCAAACGCTTCTACGGGAAGCTACGTGAGGACTATCCCGACGTGCCCTTCATTGTCAACGAGGATGCCCTGTATGCCGATGGCCCTCATCTGCTGGAGCTCCAAAAATACAACCTGCGCTACATCATCGTAGCCAAGCCCACCGATTTGCCCTTTCTCTTCAAACAGGCGGATCGTGCGATCAAGCAGGGCAAAGCCACCGAGTTCTTCTTTGAGGATGCGCAAGACCCGAAGGTCACCCATGCCTTCCGGTTCATCGAGCAGTTGCCCCTCAACCAGACCCACCGTCAGATTCGTGTCAATCTCATGGAGTACTGGAAGGACAGGGAAGGAGAAGAGCCGCGTGCCTTCAGCTGGATCACCGATCTTGAAATCCGCAAGGACAATGCCCCTTTGCTCATGCGGGCAGGAAGAGCCCGGTGGAAGGTCGAAAACGAGGCCTTCAACACCTTGAAGAACCAGGGCTATCGCTTCGAGCACAACTTTGGGCTGGGAAAGAAGCACTTGGCCTCCAACTTTGCTGTGCTCATAATGTTGGCCTTCCTGGTAGACCAGATCCAGCAGCTGGCCAACCCCCTTTTTCAGGCAGCATGGAAAGAGATCGGCTGCAAATGCCGCCTCTGGGAGAAACTCAGAAACTTCTTCGACACCTTCCTGTTCAACTCTATGGAAATGCTACTTCGAGCCATACTGGAGACTGCCCGGGTACTCCTCCCATTTCCTTTCCTGAATACTTCCTGAATACTTCCTGAGGCATTAGACCTGGGTGATGCGCTAAGTCAATCAATTTATTAACTTTTTAGCTGATCCACAGTCAGCTGGGGGATAAGTTTGTCCTTTGAGAGCTGTTGTTGGTCTTTCCAAGCGATTTAATCGTCTTTCCTGCTGGCAAATCCGGCCATATGGCAGTGATCTTGCTCCATTTACGGGAAGGTTTGACCATGCCAAACACCTTCAACCTTCTTTTCCAGACCGCTTTGGGAATTGCTG
>CAZDYX010000263.1:0-5505 GCA_964509775.1 uncultured Desulfobulbia bacterium
AAATGCATCGGCGTAACCCTTCTCTCCTTTTTTTTCAGCACCCAAGGCAAATTCTCCGCCTACATTTCTTCCAGCGCGGAATACCGCTTTCATTTGTCTGCCTGCATAGCGTCCAGGGGGAACATACCATGATTCGTTGCAGGCCGGATGGGTAAGCTTTCCAAGGAAATGCCATTTGAATGCACCGGCGGCATTACATTTTGGGCAGGCGGCCGGGATGAAATCTTCCAGCTTATAGATCAGATATTGAACATTTTCCTCCTCGGTAAGTCGTTGTTTGAAATCCTCGATAGCCTCTGCGGGCAAGAATTCGTTTTTGTCGCAAAAATTATAAAGTTCCTTTTCTACTGCCGTAAGTGCCATGTGGTTTGCCCTCCATTACTGAACAGAATATTTGTGGAATAACATTCTACCTTGCATAAACCTTCCCACTCTCATTGTACTTGGAAGACCCGCACTTTGGGCAGTTGCCAACCCCGCCACATTCCTTGCAATACTTCTTGCCGCAATCCCTGCACGTGTAAACCAGGAAAAAATTGCTGGAAAACGACTTTTCAGCTTTTCTGCCACAACCTGGACAACTCGAATAATCACTCATTACTTGCACTCCTTTCTTTTGTTTGGGTTTGAGCCATGCTCGTTTTTCGTCCATTTTGCCTCCTCACCTCGGCACTCTCCCGCTGAGGGGCGAGGGCGAGGAGGCACAGACTCTATAGAAAACCGCAACGATCATGGCCAAGCTTTGCGTTTTTCTCCTCTTGCGGCTCTTCACGAGAAAACGACATATTGTGCAAAAGACAACACCTGTACGATTTACAGTTTTCGGCTGATTATCCTGTAGGGCATGAATATGAAGCGATTGGTTTTCGTACCCGTACCCGTGCCCGTGCCCGTGCCCGGACCTAAATCCGAATCCAGCTTTTTTTCGGGCACGGGGGACGGATACTGCGCGGGCACGGGTACGGGTACGGGCACGGGTACGGACCAGGAATGCTACCAACTCAAAAGCCGCACCCAAGCGCAAACCTTCCGCTGCTACCTCCAATCCCCCATAACGACAAAAGGCGCCCAATAATACGGATGGGCAAATTCTTTTTTTACCTTCACCGCCTGCATTGCCAGTTGGAGCGCCTTGGTTTTGGTCCGCCGGTTTTGCACGTAATGCCAATAGAAGTTTTCCATAAAATAACACGTTGACCGATCAGCCACCTGCCACAGGCTGAGCATGACCGCGGCGGCGCCGGCGTAAAAGAGACCGCGGCTCAGGCCGATCAATTCATCTGCCGATGTGAACTGGCTTAACCCGGAATCACAGGCGCTCACGGTAACCAGGCTGCATTCGAGTTTGAGGGCAAAAAGGTCAAGCAGGTACGTCCTTTGGGTTTGATTCTTTTCCGGCGGCATATCGATTCCGGACAAGAAAGGCTGATCGTGAAGGAACTGGCCATGACAGGCGAGGTGAATGACGTCATAGCTCTTTTCCCTCGCCCTGCCAAGATGAGCGTCTTTGTTTTTAAATACCTGGCCGGTTGGGTTAAAGGCTGCTGCCAGCAAGTCGGCCTCTTGGTCGGCATGGGGCAGATCACCGGTATTATTGGCAAGAATCAGGGCCTGATCCCGGCCGGTACGGTTTTTCCGGAGGCAATGATGCAGCACCGAGGCCGATGGGCAATAGGCGATCTCAATCTGATCACCAAGGAAAAGCTTCTCCTCTTTATCGTAAAGGGCCTGAAACGGTAAATAATGCCAGCAAAGGTGGGGCGCGATGATCACCCGCCCGTATTGTTCAACGAGGCCCTTTAGCGGCGCGATCAACGTTTCGTATAGCCTCGCCAGAGGTTTGCGCACCTCGCGCAGGTAATCATGAGAGCGAGTGTCTGCCGCGGCTGTTGCCTTGAGGCCCGTAAGCAAATTCCCAACCATGGCCAAAGCCTCGCTGCCGGAAAGGTCAACGGTCTGCACCTTTACCGCGTTTTCCCGGTCCATGATAAAGAGATAGAGGGTTTTTTCGGTCTGATACAATTCAAGAAAGAGGGAGTCGGCATCTAACCCCTTCCGCATTTCGGCCAAGGGAAGGGGGCATACCGTCAATAACGCAGCCTGCTCCGGCTCCTCTTGGTTAAGCTCCGCCATTGCCTCATAAAAAACGCGCTCTTTGGCGGCAAGCTCGGTTAAGAGGAAGCTGGACAGTTCCTCGTGCAGCAGCCTGGTCGTTTCCTGATCAGTTCTCTGCGGCAGGTTCATTTTCTTCTTGCCGGGTGATGGCCTCCAGATTTTTCCGCATCTCGCCGATCTCGGCAAGTACTCTCTTGGCCTCCCGGAATGGTTTGGAGTCCGAGCCAGTCGCAGCCTGGGGCACGTCCCTTTTGGCCAGAAAATCAAGCAGGGCTCGGGACTTGGCCCGCTCCACGTATTCGAGGGCCTGGTCCGGGCGCTTAAGATCCAAAAGGCAACCGATCGCAAGCGCGTATGGTTCAAGGCCGGCCTGGGCATAAGTGATGCGATGGAGCTCCTTTTTTAGTCCGCCCCGGATGGATTCAACGATATCTACACTCTGGCGATACGCCTGCCAGGCACCCGTGAGGTCTTCATCGTACTCCTTGAGGAAGTTCCCCAGACTTGTCAAGGCGACAGCCTCGTTGGCCCTGGCTCCCAGCCGCCGAAAGATTCTTACCGCCTCAAGCAGGGCCGACCTGGCCGCGTCCATGCTGCCCATGACCTGATGGACGATCCCGAGGTTTTCCATGATCTCAGCAGTAAGGCGGGGAGTTTCAATGTCCCTACTGATGCTTAGCGCCCGGTTCAGCAAGACCAAGGCCGCGTCGATATCGCGGCCGGCGATGACACATTGCCAGGTTGCTTAAAAGAAGCGCCTCGCATTGGGGGTTAGGTTTTACGCGCAACACGGCCAGCCCTTCCTCCAGCGCTGCAAACGCGCTATCGAAATCATCTTGATCAAGGAAAAGGCAGGCGAGATTGTTTAAACACAAGGGCAGGCGCTCTGTGGTTTCGCTTTCGGTACAAAGATTGACGGCCTGAAAGGCATGATCGAGCGCCGTGTCAAACTGGCCGATCTCTTCATAGAGCACGCTCAGGGTGGTCAAGATACTGATTCTGGTTCGCCAGCGGTCGCTTCCGGTGGCGCTCCGTTCGAGCGCCTGCTTGCAGCAGGCAAGCCCCTGCCCGAACTCGCCAAGTTCCCAGTGATACGCGCCCAGGCCCTGAAGCGCCTTCACCATGGTGTCGATATCCTCGATTTCCTCGGCCAGTTGCAGGGCCTGATGATGGAGCTTCCCTGCCAGGGCAGTATTTCCCAGAGATCCTTCGACATCGGCCAACAGATCATAGCACAGGGCCTGTACCCGTTTGTTTGAAAAGCCGACCAGGCGATCAAGGCCGTCAAGCCCTGTCCGAGGGGCCTGCGAGTATAGATCGATCGTCTCTTGCAAGCCCGTCCGGGCCTCAAAAAACCGGCACTGCTTATAGAGGCGAAGGGCTTCCTGATGGGCGGTGAAAATCGAGGTGAAGAGGGATGTGACATGGTCGCGTTGGGATGAAGGCAACAGATTGACTGCATTCGCCAGGAATGACTCGTCGGTCAAAACGGCTTTAAGATGGTCGCGGTAAGACGAGGGAAGGGAATCGAGCATGCGGGAGAAGCCGGTATCTTCCCTGAGATTCTTCTCCAACTGATCACGGGGCAGAGTAGGTATCGGCATTATTCACTTAAGAAAAGGGGGGCGGATTGAATGATGCGGTCAGATCTCGACTGACAACAAGTCGTAAGGTGATGGTCTCTTGCTCGCCGCACTCAACCCAAGCCTGATACTCTGCCGGGCTGGGCAATGAAAAACAAGCCTCGCCGTTATCATCCGTAACCGTTTGTTGGCTCCCGTCCGGGCCGGAGCAGATGATCGCAATGCCGGGCAGGAAGTCATCGGTCCGGGTGTCGAGAAGGGATATCCTGAGCTTGACTTCGTCCTCGCTTGCACCTCGGTCAAGCGATACCTGCACCGACTTGGCCAGCGGGGCAAAATCCTGGACGATTTTTATGGACTGCCCATCTGAGCTGGGAACCTCATCCCTGCCACGGGCAGGCAGCAGCATCCCTGCGCCCGAACATTCTCCGGTCGTGGCCAGGATTTGAAAGGAATTTTTGACCGCATTTATTATGAGCTCAATAAGGTTACCGCCTTTGGCGTCCAACCGATCGAGGAGCTGCCTGGTTTTGGTAAGCAGGAACTCATTTTCCAACCGTTCCTGTTCCCGGATAAAGGCGTCGCGTTTATCGAGCAACAATTTAATGCAGGACGGGCAGCTCAAGCAGTGCATCTCAAACCTCTGACCCTCCTCAGATGACATGTCGCCCCGCACATAGCTATCAAGCTCCGCCAAGCTGAACACTTGGCATGGATCACATTCCCCCATAGTTTTGGACGCCTCCAGAGACTTACGGGCGAAAAAAATAAATTGTTCTACAACATCCTTTTTAGCCACCAACTATCGCTACTCCCTGATAAACGACCAATAGGCGAAAAAATAACGTAACAGCTCAGGTATTCAGAATTCAGGAGTCAGAATTCAGAATACTGCGTGAATACGTCTCCGGTGTCTGCTGACTTCTTCCAGCCAGGTGTCGTCGCTAGTCTCCTCATTCTGACTCCTGACTCCTTCTAAGTAACAAAAGTGATGCTAATGTCATAAAAATAACGTACAAATAACAAGTTGCGATACATTTTTCCTTGAAGGCAAAATCTTTGTTACTTTTAAAATAGAGGCCGGGCCCGCCCGGTTAGAACGCTGAGTAGTTATAAAATAACTATTTTTCCGAGTCAATTTGCCCTAATCTCCCAACCTTCTTCTGAAGCTGTGCCCTCGCCCTGATAAGCAGGGTGCTGATTTGCGCGGTTTTTTCTTCCGGCAGTCCGACCAGTTCGCCGATGTCCTGATTGGACGGCCGGCAGAGCCTGCACCCTGCCTCAAAAAGCTGTACCTGTTTTTTTTCCTTTTTGGCAATTTCAGCTCGCAGTCTTTCTGCTTCCTGTTGCCACAACGGCGGCAGCTCTTTGGTGAGATTATTAAGTCTGACCTCTAATTGTCTGATTTCATGCCAGAGCAAAACAGCCTTGCCAAGGATAGCAATTCTGTTTTTCTCCTTTTTCTCAACCTGGGTCATGATGCTGTCAAGCCGGCCCCGCAGGGTGCTCATGGGCATCAAATTGAAGCGGGACAAGTCTTCTACTTCCTCTTGACTCAAGGACATCCGCGCCACCACACTGAGTCGCAGGACCCAGCGTATTTTATCGTTGAGGCCGCTGTCCAGGCATTGCAGCACGTCTTCTAGATATCTGCGCAATTCCTCATCGACTTTCCTGTCATCGGCAATGGTCTCGCCAATGGTGATTTCAGGGGTTTGCTGCAAAGGGGCATCGAGAGATACCGTGAATTGTTCACTCTGCTTTTGGGGAAGTCTTTTCTTTCTGCTCTGCGCCTTAAGCCAATCGA
>CAZDYX010000264.1:0-5499 GCA_964509775.1 uncultured Desulfobulbia bacterium
GACGCCTTTTTGCCATGAAATCAGGGGGTTAGGCGGCGGCATCCATGAAATCTAATCAATGAGCGGGAAAGGCGTTTTATATAGAGGTGGAGGGATAATAATGGCCATATATACTGCTCACGGGCTGCAAAAGCCAGTAACCGTTCACCATGACGAAACTCACCATGGAATACGTCATTCCGGCAGTGTGTTGAGCCGGAATCCAGTTGTTCAGATGTGATAAAAGTCTGGATGCCGGATAAAAAAACTCCGGCATGACGGTATTGGCAATCCTACACCATGTTCTGTTCCCACGGTGAACGGTTACCAAAGCCAAATGAAGTCCCTATGACAAAGGGAAAGTCCAGAGTGATATTGCATGAGAAATGGTTTTATCCTGTTGGAGCCAATGAAACTATTGTTATAACTGGCTGTAACGGCGTCCAAGGAGTATAAAAACATGTTTAGCATGAAAACAAACACACTAATACTTGCGACTGTCTTATTGCTTCAATTGTTTATTTTTTTTGATGCAAATGCAGGAGACGACAAATTAAAGGCTAATGTAGCTATAATTAGTGAAAAATTGGATAACTATAAATATAATTTTGCTGCTTCAGCAAACTGTGCTAGAAGAGGAGACCATAAGAAAACCATCGAAGAAAAACAATTTATCATTAAGATAGAAGATAAAACAAGAAATATTATATTAGCAAATATATCATCTTTGTTTGAGAAGGCTGAATTTTTTCCAGGAATTGAATCTATTGCGGACAGAAAATCGTATGATTTGATTGTTGTCCCTTTCATAAATGACATGAAGATAGATTATGATAAAAAAACTGCCAACAACAGGAAAGTAGACAGTGATTCTATGAGAGGAGATGCATTTGTTATTAGCCTTAAAATATCTCTTGGGGTTCAAGTATTGCAACACAACATGACCATAATAGATACATTTATTTCTCCATTATATTCAAAAAAAACAGAAATTTTGGAGGGAGAATGTGAATCATTGTTTGAAGGATCACCCTTGTTTAACGGATCACCATTTGCGCTATTAACATGTGTTGCCGGTATAAACAAAGATGCTGAATTTACTAGAAAGATATCTCTAATGATGGAAGGTGCATCCGAAAACGCTGTTATCATTAGCGTTGACTCTAAACCAAAATTACAAAATATTGCCAATTCAATTCTGGAAGAACATGCTCTTCCTTCTGCCATTACGCTTTCTCCGATTTTCTCAGATGATAAGAGCTTCTCTCCCAACAGCATTATCGACGCTGGTGAGGAAGCGGAGATCGGAATAACCATAGCAAACGATGGCAAGGGTGCGGGATATGGAACTACTTTGAAGATCACAACAGATAATCCCAAAGTCACTCACGATATGGATACTTCTCTCGGACATATAGGCCCAGGTGAAACTAGAGAAGTTAAAGTTAAAATCAAAGCCGCCCTCGACCTCCAGGACGGCACCATCCCCTTCCAGATCACCTGCACGGAAAAACGCGGCTACGACTGCAAAAAATACACCCTCAACGTCCAGTCGGCCAAGCTCGAAAAACCTGAGTTGCTCATCACCGACTACAAAATCAACGACAGCAACACCGGCCTTGCCAACGGGAATGGCAATGGTATTCCTGAAAACGGCGAGACCGTAGAGATCATCCCCCTGGTAAAAAACAACGGGGTTGGCAATGCCGTCAATGTCAACCTGACCATTGCCTCGATCAACAGCAGTATCGAAGTAAAAAACAGAAGCGTGACAATCCCGCAGATCGCGCCCGGCCAGATCGCAAGCGGCAATCTGGCTTTTTACATTCCTCCGACCTTTGCGGATAAGGCGATTGACCTTCGCCTCATTGCAACCGACACCCGCGGACCCGCAGCAGCAGAAACGAACAAGCAATTCGCCCTTAACACCGAGATAAACAGGCCGGTGCTTGCCTATACTTACAAGATCATCGACAGCAGAGGCAATGCCAGGAGCGATATTCAGAACGGCGATTTCGGTGAGATAGAGATCCGGGCCGCCAATAAGGGCCAGCTTGAGGCACGGGCGGTCGTCATTGATCTTAAATCCGACACGGCAGCATTTACGAAGACCCACGATGAGATTGCCCGGATAGGGTCCCAGACCGAGTACACACCAGTGCGATTTCCCTTTCAGGTACCCAGAACAACAGAAAAGAGCTCTCTTGATGTCAGTGTAAAATTTTCCCAGAAAGACTTTGCCGGGATCACCGACTCCATCAACATCCCGGTAAGGCTTGTCCGGCCTGAACTCCGGATAACGCAGCAACTACTCGACCAAAACAACAACGACATCCTTGAACAGGGGGAAAGCGCCGACCTGCTGGTACGGGTTGAGAACACCGGCCAACTGGATGCGGACAATGTGGTGTTGAGCATGAACATCGACAAAAAAGGGGTGCTGGTAACCGGGAACAAGGAAGTGAGCATCGGCCGGATCGAGGCCGGCAAGGCGAGCGAGCCCAAAAGGTTTTCAATCAATGTCCAGAGAATTGCTGAAACCGGTGAGCTCCCGGTGAGCTATAAAATCACCGAACAGAACTTTGGCGCCAAAAGCCAAACCCTCGCCTTGAACATAGGCAAGGAGCAGGAAGAGGTAATAACCGTTGCCAGCCAGGAAAGGCCCAAGATGACATCGCCGGCGACAACGGTCTATGCCAATGGCCCGCCGGTCGTGGTCATCTCTTCGCCCCGGAACGGCGACAGGGTGGCAGTAGATTCCATCACCCTGCAGGGGAAAGCCAAAGATGACAAGGGCATCGACCATCTTGAAATCAGAGTTAACGGCAGGCTCCTCGATGTTGGCAGATCCGTGCAGGTTAAGGCGAGAGACAATGCCGGGGACATGAAAACGCGTGACTTCTCGTTTGACAATATTGCCCTGCAACCGGGAGAAAACACCATCCTTGTCACCGCCTTTGACAATGAAAACCTTTCCGGTGTAGAAACCATAAACATCAAGCGCGAAACAAAGAGAGGAGAGATCTGGGCCGCGGTCATCGGGATAAATCAGTACAAAGACAATAAATTGAGTCTCAAATATGCGCGTAACGATGCGGAATCGTTTGCCGATTATCTTAAGACCAATATGGGATTGGACCGTAGCCATGTCTTTGAGCTTTATGATGACAAGGCAACCAGACGAGACATCATGTCACTACTGGGCAAAAGGTTGCCCCAGGAGGCCAGAATGCCGGAAGATACGGTATATGTTTTTTTCGCCGGCCACGGCGCCCCGGAGCAGGACCCGTCCGCCAAGGATGAAGATCAGATAAGAAAGTATATCCTTGCCAACGATTCGGACCCGGAAGACCTTTATGCCACGGCCATCCCGATGGATGAGATTGCCCAGATATTCAGCAAAATCAGCGCGGAGCGCATAATCTGCATTATCGACTCCTGTTACAGCGGGGCCGGCGGCGGCAGAACCATTCTTGCCCAACGGGGCAGGGCCGTCATTTCAGATGACTTCCTGAATCGCCTCTCCCAGGGCAAGGGTCGAATAATTCTCACCTCCAGCAAGCCGGGTGAGGTCAGCAATGAATCGGACGAGCTTAAGCATGGCTATTTCAGCTATTACCTTTTGGAAGGTCTCAAAGGAAAAGCGGACATCAATAGTGACTCGGTTGTCGATATCGACGAGATATCATTCTATCTGAACAAGATTGTTCCGGAAAAGACCAGCGGCGCCCAACATCCGGTCAAGAAGGGCGAGGCCGAGGGACTGGTGGTGATCGGAAGAGTGAAATGATTGAGGCGGTTAACCGTAAACCGCTAACCATACCGCATTGGGAGGAGGAATTATGTCCAACTTGTTTCTTGCGCTCGTGATAACCATTTTTATGGCCTCCAACTCCTATGCCATGCAATCCATTCTTACGCAAGCGGAAGGCTCTGCCTGCATGGAGCAGGATAAATCAAGGCAACAAATCGAAGAGGCGGCCTTGGCTGATGCCAAAGTAAATGCGTTTCAGAGTGCCTTGGACTATGCAAAAAATATCTCAACTGATAATGAAACAAGGAGCAATATCCTGGCATCTTATGTCAATGCGCAGGTCATAATCGTTCAGGAGTTGGAAAAAGGATGGACCTCTGACGCCTCCAGAGACTGCTATACAATAAAAATGCAAACCGAGGTTGTGCCGGATGAAAAGGAGGCGGCAGGCAACACCAGGGGCGTACGGATCGTTGATAAATGGTCAGGCCCGCTCAATCTCAAGGTCTGGACGGACAAGAGTGAATACCAGGAGAAGGAACAGATAAGGGTTCATCTTCAAGGCAATAAGCCATTTTATGGAAGGGTTGTTTACAAAGACGCGAGTGGAAAAATAATCCAACTTTTGCCCAATCCTTTTCGGAGCGAAAATTACTTTGCCGGTAGCGGCCCTTATCAAATCCCTGCCGACAATGACCGTTTTGAGCTTGAGGTGGAATCTCCCTTTGGCGAAGAGGAAATTGTGGTATACGCCAGTTCCTTACCCCTGGGAGAGATAGACATCGCACCTGCCGGTGGCGTTTATGAGGTAAAAATGGCCATGGCGGATGTCGGGATCAGGACGCGGGGATTTGCGGGAGTGCGCGAGAGCGTTGACAAAGTTGCCAAGGCTGACAAGATTGACAAGGTTGAGCTGGTTGCGAAGGCGGACGGAGCTAAAATGCCCAAAAAAGAAAACGCCGGCGCAGCAACCACCCTCGCCGCCTACTCGCTGCCAAGTAAAAAAATCGCCGCCGAATTCGTCGAGGCAAATGTGATAATACGGACAAAACAGTAAGGACTCCAAATCTCTTTTCGGCCGCCGGCTTTCCGTCCGCACCGCCAACCTCGGAACCTGCGGCAAGGTATTCCAGGCGGTTGGTGTGGCAATGCCACCGATGATCCGTGAGATATGAACCTGCTGTTGTTGCAGTTACCATTGCCCGGTAGTGCCAAGGACTTTTTGCGGCAAACTATTGCCTTGATATTGCAGGATTATTTTTCAAGTGCTGTAGAAGATGAGCATGAGACCTTCCATCCGACATGAAAGCAAACCGGATTATAAATAATTATTCCGCCCAGTTATCGTCCTAATTCTCTCGCACTTCATCAAGCCAGTCCAGGAAATTTTCCTGTTCCATGCAGGACAATAGATTTGACCACGGTTTTGCCGGAAAGGTCCGCATCGGCTTCCAGCGTTACCTGCAAATTCAAATCAAAGTCGAGCATGATTCCAGCATAGGTGGGTTCACCGTGTTTGCCGCGGGTGGGACCGTCACGCTCGATCACCCCCAGTGCCCGACCACCGCTTTTCACGAAAACCGCCCGGAAATCAGGCGGCAGCTACTCCCAAATCTTCCGATTACGTTGGACATTGTCCCCAATGACAAGAAGTCTGAGAATGCGAAGTGGTGCTGTTTTTATTTCGTTCTTAACCGGGACTCCACAAAATGACGATTAACTTACCGGCGGGACCAGATCAGTTCCCCATCTTTATAGACTACCCT
>CAZDYX010000265.1:0-3596 GCA_964509775.1 uncultured Desulfobulbia bacterium
ATTCCCTGTTCGACATTCGACATTTTGTTACTTAGAAGGTGGATAGTCTGTAGGTATTTAGGTGGATAGGGGGGAGGGTCATTGATTTGTTCTTTGTGCAGTCCTAACAGACTACAGTCTAAACAACCTGAGTAGTTACGTCTCATTTATGATACTGCTGCCCCGCCCTGATGGTGCTGGCCCGATAAAGCTGTTCAAGCAAAATCAGACGGGCCATCTCATGGGTAAAGGTCAGGTCGGAGAGGGAAAGGCAAAGATCGGCCTTGTTTATAAGCGCGGCCGCAAGGCCCAAGGGTCCGCCGAGCACGAAGGAAATCCGGGGCTGCCCCTGATTTTCCCATTGCCATAACAGTTTTGCCAGTCCCTCGGAGGAGACCTTTTTGCCCTGGCGATCCAGGGCCACAACAAAAGAGGGCCGGCTGACATGGTCAAGAAGGAGATTGCCTTCTTCGTTTAAGATCTGTTCGGAAGGCACTTTTTTAGACCATTGCCTCTCCTTGACCACCCGGATATCCACCTCGACATAATGCCTAAGACGCCGGCAGTAATGGTCAATACCCTCACCAAGAAAGGGTTCTTTTGTTTTGCCCAGGAAGATAAACTCCATCCTCATCGGCGATCGCCAGGTATTTTGTCATCTTTGTCCGCAAGCAATTGTCGCATCCAGTCACAAAAATCTTTATAGCCTATGGCCCGATTTATCCCCGGACACGAATCCCTGATTGTGATAAAATTGGCCTCATCCAAAAGAATGCTCGGATGGAGAGGCCACTGCCGGCAACGGCCGGGTTTGCCCTGATGAATGCTGCATCCCTGCTGGTTATAAAAAATGCAGCGGCTATCCTTGGTCTTCATCTGAATGCTCGGTCCCTGCACCCGCCAATATCTGCTTTGTACCACCTCCCCGGGTAAACCCAGAAACCGGACCATTCGCACGGCATCTGATTCGGAAAGTGAAACCGTGGCCTCACCCTGGCAACACTGGCCGCATTGTCGACAGGAATAAATGCCCGCGTTCATCTTCGTGTTTGGGGAGCTGTCGTCCTCTGTATCCATCTTCGTGTCCATAATTTTATTATTAAGGTCCAATGCAGGTAAGCCGATAAGAACTACAAGATCGACCAAAATATATATAAGGAGCTGTCATGAATATTACCCAACCCACCCAGTCACCCATCCCTTTCCAGACCCGGGAAGACATTATCATTCAACAAAGACGCGAGGAGACAAAACAGGCGGACATCTCCCTTCGCACTGACGAAGGAGATGTGGTCACCATTTCCGGGTTCAACAACAAGGCCTTTGCAGCAACGGGGTCATTGACCATTGTCAACGGCCAGGACCAAACAGTTACCGCCCGCTCCTATACCCATGAACAATCCATGCAGCTTTCTGTGGTTGGTGATCTCAATGCCGAGGAAATTGCGGATATCAACCGGGTCCTTGGTCATCTCGGTAAGATTGCCTCATCCTTTTTCAACGGCAAACTGGACCGTTCCATTGAGGAGGCCTTAAACATTAATGACCTTGGCTCCCTTGCCGAGCTCTCCGCGACCTTTGTCCATTCAGTCAGCTCTAGCAGCCAACTTACCTGGACCCACCCCATAGCGGAATTTTCTCCGAAGGCCATGGGCCAACTTGCGGATCTGACAAAAGATGCCCAAAACGAGGCAGCAGTAGGCCGGCCGAATATCGATTTTCTCAAGTCGCAGTGGGAAAAAATAAAGGACGTCCTTGATCAGGCAATAAAAGAAATAAAAGAGAAAACATCCCCTGTCCTGCCGGAAAAAGATTTCACCGACCTTGACCGTATGTTTACTAAAGTCAAGGAAATGCTCGGCAGTCGTCCCGATTACGCGGCAAAACTCGAAGACCTCCTTAACCAGGTTATCGCCGCCCTCAATCCTCCTTCAACCCCTGGGTTGCCCAGTCAACGGCCTGTAAATACAGGGCCGGAACCTTCGCCTCCTCAAGATCCATCTTTCGCGAATATGCGGAGAACCTATCCCAATCCCCCTTCTCATAGGCCCGGACAATTTCAAGGACCGGGGAAAATGGTCCGGAGCTCTCTATGAGGGCCGCCTTGATTTCCTGTTCTATGGGTATGGCAAGGAGCACCTCCGGCAAAGGACGACCGATGAGGGCATCAACCACAGAGAGCAGGCCCATCAAAAAAAAGTCCTGGGCGCGTTCCCGGTTTTGAAAAACAAGGGCCACGCTCTCACAGAGTTTGGCCCGTACCAGGGCGCTTATCACCAGTTCCTTGGGCCTATCTTCTCCCATTCTGCCGATGGCGATAAGTGAGGCCCATTTCTTGATCTCCTTCTCGCCGAGGAGATCAAGAGCATGGTGGATGGAATGGACCTCGGTGTGGAGCCCGAAAAAGGCGGAGTTGATATAGCGCAACATCTTAAGGGTGAGGGAGACATCCCGTTTGATGGTCTCCTCGATCTCTTGAAATTCGAGATCGGGCCGGTTGATCTGCTGAAACATCTTGAGATAATGGAGCTTGATCCCCGGGATATCCTTTCTGGAGAGGATAACGGGTTTGCTGAAGAAGTATCCCTGAAAAAGGGTAAATCCCATCTCGACGGCCCGTTTAAAACCGTCATGGGTTTCCACCTTTTCCGCCAGCAGGCGAATTCCCAATGGTCTCGCACGGTCGATGATGGCCGCCTGTTCATCTTCATTGGAGGCCAGGACATCGATCTTGATGATGTCGGCTAATTTCATTAGGGATTGCAGTTCATCACGATAGACAAAGTCATCGAGCACGATCTCGTAGCCCTTTTGCTTCAATTCAAGGCAGGCGGCGAGCACCTCCTTGTCCGGTTTCACGGTTTCCAGAATCTCCACGGTCACAAACTTGGGCGGCAAGAGCAAGACACTCCGGGCCAGCAGTACGTCGCTGGTCACGTTGATAAAGGCCTTGCACCCGGCCGTGAGTTTTTCCATCCCAAAGACCAGAAGGCTGTCCGCAATTACCTGTGATGTTGCCTCGTTGGGGTCCGAATGAAGAAAAAAATTTTTCCAGCCGCTCCGGAAGAGGAGTTCATAGGCCTGCACCTGGAGGTGCGAGTCAAAAATCGGCTGCCGGGCAAGAAAGATATCCATTAACGACTAACCCCCATGCCCTGCGGGCACAACGAACAATGAAAATGGAATTCAGGAGTCAGAATCAGGAATAGAGAGCCTTTCGATTCCCCTCCTGGCTCCTGAATTCTGACTTCTGGATTCTTCGTTTTCATATTAATCGCTTGATTTGGGTTTAACCTTCGTCTTGACAATCCCGAAGACAGTGGGCTATAAAAAGATACTATGAAAAAGTGCAGATGTCCCTTTTGTAGGGAAAAAATTCAGCAACTCGCCAGTGTGTGCCGGTATTGTAACCGGGATCTTCCTTCCGTGCCGTCATTCAAGTCCAGGCGATCGGCTACGGGGTGGGGGGCCGCATTGTTCTTTTCCGCCGTTTTTCTCTCCGGGGCCGCCTTGATCACCACGGAGTTCTTGAAGGAACGAGAATGCTGGCTGGCTGATCAAGAGGAAGAACAATCATAACCACTCAGGTTGTTTAGGCTGTAGTCTGTTAGGACTGC
>CAZDYX010000265.1:3606-5494 GCA_964509775.1 uncultured Desulfobulbia bacterium
ACCTGAGTAGTTACGAACAATCATAACAGTCCGATGTCGGTGAGCATTGTTCTTGCACTCGCGAAGAGGGCCTCTTTACCCTCCCGGGTCCGTGCCTCCACATAGAAACGGACCTTGGGCTCGGTGCCTGAGGGCCTGATCATAATCCAACTTCCATCCGCAAAGATCATCTTCCGGCCGTCTATGTCAATGACCCTCTTGATCCGCCGCTGCTCGTAACCCACGTTAACTAGGTCCCCGGCCCCATACTTGTTGAGCAGATTGAGTGCCGCCGCAAGTTCGGCTCCCTGCTTGCGCACCGTAACACCGTCTCGGGCCGGGAAATAGCCGCCATACAGGGTTTCGACCTCCCGCAGATAATCGCCCAGATTCTGACGGCGCTGCTCCATCATGTCAAGGGCTAGGACAAGGCCGATATAGGCATCCTTCTCCGGGGTATGGCCGATCACGGTGATGCCGTCCGATTCCTCAAAACAGACCAGGGCGGAATGAATAACAGGCCTAAATTCCTTAAATCCCACCCGGGGCTCAAAAATCTCTTCGCCAAATGCCTTGGCCAGGGCATTGGCAAAATTACTGGTGGCCACGGTCTTGGCCACCATGCCCTTCTTTTTTTTGTTTTCGTGGAGATGATGATAGGCCAAGGCGCCGAAGTGGTTCATGCCGATCTCGGTCGTGCCGTCGGTAAATTTGATCCGGTCCGCATCCGGGTCCATGATCACGCCCAGTTTCAGGCGTTCCGGCCGGTCCTTAAGCACCTGATGGACCTTCTGCATGTTCGCGGAGGAAGGTTCCGGTGCGATCCCGCCAAAGGTAGGATCGGCCTCGCCGCGCAAAATAATCAATCGATCTGATCCAGTGTCTTTAAAAAGCCGCCGGATGTGGTTTCTAGCGGCACCGTGGACGCAGTCCACCGCCACCACGAGGTCGTCATCAGCCTCGAATGCGGCTATAATCCGGTCATAATCGAGGCCATGCTTCTCCTTGTTTTTCCGCACCAACGAAATCCAGGTGGCGAGGGCATCACACGGTCTTTTCCGCGAGTCATCCGGGGTAAGACCAATCTTTTGGTCGGCACTGATAATCTCGCTCACCTTGTTGCTGATCCAGTCGGTAAGCAAAGGGGCAGCAGGCCCGGCATCGGCGGCATTGAATTTAAACCCTCCATAATCCAGGGGGTTGTGGCTGGGGGTGAGATTGATGGAGCATGCGGTCTTAAGTTCAAGAACCGCCGCAGAAAGGGTGCCGGTGGTGGCCTCGCCGGCATAATGGACCGTAAAACCATGGGAAGTGAGGGTATCCATCACGGAGCGGGCCAGGAGTTCGCCCCCGAAACGGTTGTCAAAACCCAGAACGCATCCTTTCTGTCGGGCCAAGGCCAAGCTGGTTACTCCCAGGGCCTCGGCAAGCCTTGGAGAACCACCAAGCTCTTCATACATGGCGATAATAGCCCGGGTAACCTGGCTAACCGATTTGACAAACAGATCCTTGCCCAGGATCCCACGCCATCCTGAGGTGCCGAATTTGACCGGGGAAACAGGCGGACCAGGATTTTCGACTATCTCTGTCCGCACCAGTTCATAAACCGCATCAATCTCCCTTTGCAGGGCAGCCACATCGAAACCTTCCGGCGGATATTGATTTTTTTGGGCCACCAGCGCCCTGACAAGACCAAAATAGTCACTCCGGCGCTGGTTGGCGGAATGGATGTATTGTTTACGCAACTCTGTTATGTTGGATGCAAACGGCATATGTTTTAAATCCCCTGGTCATATTGTTAGCCCTTTTTCATTCAATGCTCTCTCCCTATTTTCCGCAGTATTACAAGGAGTTATTTGGCGTGGATAATCTCTTCCGCAATCATCTCCGCCTGCTTTAAAAGTAATTA
>CAZDYX010000266.1:0-5487 GCA_964509775.1 uncultured Desulfobulbia bacterium
AAAGGCGATTCAGGATAAATATTATGCAACAAGAAAAAGAAAAACGGCCGTTGCCAGGGTGTGGCTTAAGCCAGGCAATGGAACGATACACGTCAACAAAATGAATGTGGCCGAGTATTTTGGGGGCGGTTTTGCCCTCCAAAAAATCAGCCGTCCCCTGGTCTTGACAGCCACCGACACCAAATATGATGTGGTAGCCACGGTGCAGGGAAGTGGAAAGTCCTCTCAGGCCGATGCCTTATGCCATGGCATTGCCAGGGCATTATTGGAAGTCGATGCCAACATGCGACTCCCCCTGAAAAGGGCAGGCATGCTCACCCGCGATCCCAGGGCCAAGGAACGAAAGAAATATGGCCAGAAGGGTGCCCGGGCACGCTTTCAATATTCAAAACGTTAACATACAGTCCATCATTTATGGTCCTTGGTTTTGCCGCTTAGAACTTGAGCAGAAGGTCATAACCGTCACTTTTCTCAAGACCTGGCATCCATAGGCATATGGTTATCCGATAGTGTATCGGTTTGTATATATAAGATAAAGGGAAGGTGCTCCTCAGAGCCCTTCCCTTTTCTTGTTTTTTGCGAGGAGGGATTAAAGAATGCGGGTGGGAGTGATCGGGGCCTCGGGGTATACCGGTGTAGAGTTAATTCGCTTGTTGTGCCGACACCTTGGGGTTACCTTGAGCGTGGTAACCTCCAGGCAGTATGCGGGACGCCCGGTGGCATCCGTCTTCCCGATTCTTAAGGGCCAAACAGAGCTTAAGTTCGAGAATCCGGCCCTCGATGAACTGTGCGAGATGGCCGATTTTTTTTTCACCGCTGTCCCCCACCAGACGGCGATGGGTATTGTTCCTAAACTCCTGGCCGCCCGGAAAAAGGTGGTGGATCTAAGCGCCGATTTTCGGATTCGCGATGCAACTGTGTACGAGGAGTGGTACCAGCCCCATACGGCCAGGGAATACCTCGAAGAGGCGGTATACGGCCTGCCGGAAATCTACCGCTCAAAGATCTCTAGGGCCCGTTTGATTGCCAACCCGGGGTGTTATCCTACCAGCGTTATCCTTGCCTTGGCCCCGCTGTTGCGCACCCGCATGATTGATCCGGACAGTATCATCGTTGATTCCAAATCAGGTGCCTCCGGGGCCGGCCGCTCAGCAACGGTTAACACCCTTTTTTGCGAGGTCACGGAAGGTTTCAAGGCTTACAAGGTGGCCGAACACCGGCATACCCCGGAGATGGAGCAGGAGATCAGCCTCCTTTCCGGCCGCAATGTCCGCATATTATTCACCCCGCATCTTCTTCCCATCTCCCGGGGGATATTAAGCACCATCTATGCTGGACTCACCCGGGCACTCGTACATAAGGATGTCAGCGACCTGTATTGTCAGGCTTACGCTAATGAATCTTTCGTCCGCCTGTATGATGAAGGCGAACTTCCTGCCACCCAGTTTGTCCGGGGAAGCAATTATTGTGATATTGGCTTTAAGATAGATAAACGCACAAACAGGATTGTAATCCTCTCTGCCATTGATAACATCGGAAAGGGGGCAGCCGGTCAGGCAATACAGAATATGAATCTGGTTGCCGGATTAAAAGAAGACATGGGACTTAACATCGTGCCCCTCTTCCCATGAAGGACCGGCGCAGGGAGTTGATCATCGTTTGGCCAAATGGTGCGCACAGGGCACCAAACATGGGTTATTACGTAGGGTGCGCTGTGCGCACCAAACCACTTGGCTTTGGCGATGGCTGAAACAATGACCAAGGACCGGCGCAATATATGCCTGGTTCTGGCCTATGATGGTACCTGTTATCATGGTTGGCAAAGCCAAAAAGAACTGCCCACGATCCAGGCGGTATGCGAAAAAAAAATTGCCCGGCTCACCGGGGAGAAGGCCGTTTTGTACGGGGCGGGCAGGACTGATGCCGGCGTCCACGCCCTCGGCCAGGTAGCCAACTTCTATACCGGGACCAAAATTCCCGGCGCGGGACTAAAAAAAGGTCTGAACTCATTGCTTCCTCCCGATATTCGGGTGGTTTCCGCCGGAGATAAGGAAGAAAATTTTCACGCCCAATATTCGGCCCAGGGGAAAAGCTATATCTTTCGACTTGCATACGGGGCTGTCCACCTTCCCACCGAGCGACTATACAGCGTCTTCGTTCCAGGGGACCTTGATGTCCCTGCCATGAAGGCTTGCCTGATGTCGCTTGCGGGCCGACACGATTTTGCCAGCTTCGCTGCTTCCGGATCTGCCGATTACGCCCACACCGGCAAGGGCTTTACGCGAGAAATCTTTTCCGCCACCCTTGATGTGGAGCCGGGAAAGCAATCATGTCTGCGAATTGAGATCAGCGGGGACGGTTTCCTCCGCTATATGGTGCGTAACATTGTGGGAACCCTCGTCGAGGTGGGCAGGGGGAGATGGTCGGTGGACGATTTTTTCGCCATTATGGCGGCCCGCGATCGCATCAAGGCCGGACCGACCGCACCGGCCCAGGGTCTTTTTTTGTCCAAGGTTTTTTATGAAAATTTTTTATAAGGATAACCACCTATGGAACGAGTAATGCCACCCTTGTCAGAACGACTAAAAAAGATAAAACCCTCCCCTACCCTCGCCATTGATGCTAAGGCCAAGGCCATGAAGGCAAAGGGTCTGGCCATCCTCAATTTCAGTATTGGCGAACCGGACTTTGATACCCCGCTTCACGTACGCGAGGCAGCCAAGGCAGCCATTGATTCCGGATTCACCCGTTACACTGCGGTGGCTGGTATTCTTGAGTTGCGGACGGCCATCAGTCAAAGGTTTCGAGAAGACCGCGGCTGGCATTACGAACCGGACCAGATAGTTGTGTCCTGCGGAGGGAAGCAAGGTCTCTACAATATGGCCCAGGCCCTATTTGGTCCAGGGGATGAAGTTCTTATCCCGGCACCGTTCTGGGTTTCCTATCCGCCTATCGTTGATCTTTCCGGCGCCGAACCAATATTTGTGCCCCTTAAGGAGCAGAATGGATTTGATCTCGATCCCTCGGCCCTCAAGCGATGCGTCACAGACCGAACAAGAGGTATTATCTTAAACAGCCCTTCCAACCCCACGGGCGCGATCTTTTCCAGGTCGGCCCTTGAGGCCGTGGCCAGGCTTGCCCTGGAACGTCATTGGGTGGTCATCAGCGACGACATATATGATACCATTGTTTATGATGACGGGGATTCTCCGCACATTCTCTCGGTGGAAGAACGGCTTTATGATCAGACCCTTATCCTGAACGGTGTCTCAAAATCCTTTGCCATGACCGGTTGGCGGATAGGATATTCTGCCGGCCCCAAGCACATCATTTCCGCCATGACCAAGATTCAGAGCCAGAGCACCTCAAATCCCTCTTCCATAGCCCAGAAAGCGGCCCTGGCAGCCGTCCTGGGCCCCCAGGACTTCCCCCGGCAGATGCGCGATGTCTTTCGCGTCCGGCGTGATCTGATCGTTCAGGAATTACGGGCCATACCGGAGGTAACGTGTGTTATCCCCCAGGGTGCCTTTTATGTCTTCCCCAACTTTTCCGCCTATTATGGCCGATCGGTGAACGGAAAGAAGATCAATGACTCGGTGGCCCTTGCCGACTATCTCCTGGAGGATGCCCTTATTGCTGTGGTTCCGGGAATTGCATTTGGTGCGGACGACTTCATTCGCTTTTCGTTTGCCACCTCCACGCAAGAGATCGAAGAGGGCATGAAGAGACTGAGAGAGGCCATAGCCCGGCTTGCTTAATCATTTTCGACCGGTGCGGACAGCCTTTATCCCCCGTCCTTTGACGGGTTAGGGGTGGGTGTTCTGGAACGTAATCGTTCAGACCCCTCCTCTAAAATAAGGTATTAGGCAGCTTGAGGAAGAGGCGGGGCATCATGGCCTTGGCGGCGTGCGGCGATCACTTCGGCAAGATATTTCCAGGGGCATACTTTTCTCTTCCGGCAAGTTTCGATTACCGTAGCCAGCAAACCAAATACTCGACTGCCTTGGGACGTGCGGGTGCCATGGCTGAGTTTGCGCGCAATGACCCAATGACGCAACGCCTGCTCCGCTTCATTATTCGTGAGGGGCAGCATCGGATTGGCCAAGATGCGAAAGATGGCTTCCCAATCATTGAGAAATTCTCTTGCCAAGGCACGAGTCTTCTCGTGAGATACATCTTTACATTGCTGACAACACTCCCGAATTCTTTCTCTTCGTCTTCTACTTTTTAGGGGGGAGTGAATAATTACAAATTCCCACGCGCACGACCCGTCCACACGGGCTCGTAATCGTCAACTGTCAGACCGTTTAGATACTCGACCATGTCGTCGCCTTCTTTTGACAACTCGTGCAATTTCTTTCGGACTTCACTTTTTGGTCGAAAAAAGAACGAATAGGTGCCGGTGTTAGTTCCATCCATGTGCGCTGTGTTATGCTTCAGAAGCTGACAGCCCTCGGACGAATCCAGGTCCGCGAAGTCTGCAGATATCACGATCCAATGTCCACGCCACTGCCCAAGGTTGCGACGGAATTATGACTCACTAAGATACACGACATTTCGTGAGAGGGACTCATCAAGGAGAATGCGCAAGGCGTGCAGGGCATTCGTCTTGCCGGAGCCGTTCTCTCCGATCAGGGTGTTGACTCCCTCTTGGAAGGAAAACTTCGCCTTCGCAAAATTTCTGAAGTGGCGGATTCGCAATTCCGTAATGTGCATATAATCACGTCCTCCAATGCAAGACTCTACAAATTAGCGAACGTAGAGCTAACTTGCGGCGGGCCAAGGGCCTTGACGTCAGCCAGAGCGCCCGGTTCCCGCCGTCAAGTTCAGCGAATTGTTGGCGAAATATTAATAATTTCCATTCGTTATTCTCTATTTCTTTCTAATCCTACAGACGACCATGCCAATAGCCCGGACGTCGTTTTTGGTGAGCAACCGCTATGACCCGGATACGATCGGGTTCATCCACGTACAAGATGCTGTACGGAAAACGCCTGATGGGTGCTTGGCGGACTTCATCGCCTACGAGTTTGTAAGCTTTGGGGTTGGCCAGTACCCTTTGTGTGGCTTCATAGATTTCTTCAAGAAACGTCAATCCCAAATCAAACGCCCTTTCTTCGTAGTACAAGGCTGCCTCTTGGAGCTCGACATCAGCCTCTTCGTGAAACGTCATCTCTTGCATAGAATGGCCGTCCGTGCGCTTCGAAACACCTCGTCTGCCGGTATCTCTTTGGCCCTACCTGCGCGTAAATCTTTCAATCTTCGCTCAGCTTCTGTAACCCAAAGGTGAAGGTTCTCTTCATCAGAAGGAGCATCCAAGCTCAAAATGAGCTTCTTCGCCAAGCGAGCTCTCGAATCCAAGCTCAGTTTCATGACTTCAGATTCCAGTTGTTCTGGCTGCATAGCAATGTCCTTGTAGTGTTAACGTTTTTCTGATTGTAACGGATTTTGGGGAGGCTCCCTTCCAAGGAAGAAGGTACTTCGCAG